>DASZDF010000257.1:0-7557 GCA_035942275.1 Solirubrobacteraceae bacterium
CGTCGCCAGGACGAGATCCAGCAGTCGGACATGACGTCGCTGAACACGCTCGTGCTGAGCGACGACGAGACGACGATCGAGCGCATCGACACGCTCGCCTCGACCGACGTGCGCGTCGACCCCGAGCACGCGACGGCGACGATCGAGGCGAAGGAGAAGTTCCGCGAGGCCTTCGCCCGCCTGCCGCAGCGCGAGCGCGAGAGCGCCGTGCTGCTCTACGTCAAGAACCTGACGCTCGCCGAGATCGGCACGATCATGGGCGTGAGCGAGAGCCGCGTCTGCCAGATCCACGGCCAGATGAAGAAGACGCTGCGCAAGGCGCTGGACGACGACGCCGCGCTCTTTCAGCTCGTCGCGTAGCGGCGGCGCGCCACGGACAAGGGACTGACGAAGCGGCGCGCCCACGGGGCGCGCCGCCTAGTCTCGCTCCGGTGACCCGGTGGCAGCGGACGATCGCGGCGGGGACGCTGCTCGAGGTCAGCTTCGAGAGCGCGCGCGCCGATCCACCGCAGGCCCTGGTGCTCGAGGTCGACCGAGGTCGCCTCGCATGGGACGAGCAGGGCGAGGAGGGCCCGGCGCTGCGCGTCTGGGCCGACCGCCACGAGGTCGTGGTGCTGCGGCTCACCGGCCGCTTCGCGCGGGTCGGGCTGAGCGTCTGGCACGCGTACCTGGACGCCGACGAGATCGACGGCGAGGTCGTGCGCCTCGGCGACGGGATGCGCGTCGAGGAGCAGCCCGGCTGGGCGATGCTGCGCTGCGGCGACGACCTCGTCGCGCGGATCGGGATCCACGCCCGCAGCCCTCACCGGGCGCGCGCGTCCAGCGAATAGGCCCAGACGAGCGCCTCCGCCACCGCGGCGTAGAGGTCGGCCGGGATGTCGAGGTCGAGCTGGAGGCGCGCGAGCGCGTCGGCGAGCGCGGGGTCCTCGCGGACCGGGACGCCGGCCTCCCTGGCCAGCGCGAGGATGCGCTCGGCGATGACGCCGGCGCCCGCGGCCACGAGCTTCGGCGCGGCGTCGACGCCGCTCTCGTAGCGCAGCGCCGCCGCGCGCCGCGGCGGCTCAGGCCCGGACATCGAGCGTCTCCCCCCGCTCGCGCACCGTCACCGAGGCCGGTCGCTCGGTCGCCGACGCGAGCCCGTCGCGCAGTTCGTTCGCCGCCGAACGAGCGACCTCGGCGGCGCCCGCGGCAACCTCGACGCGCGCGCTCGCGCTCTCGGCGTCGACGGCGAGCAGGAAGTCGAGCCGCCCGAGCGCGGGGGAGTCGAAGCGCAGCGCGATCGTGCGGCGGCCCGGCGCTGCGTCCGGAGCGGCGGTGCCCGGCTCGTCCGGCTCGACGCGGAAGCGCGCGCCGCCCGGCAGCGGGAGCCCGACCGTCGGCGCGGCGGCGTCGGGGGAGGCGGGAGGCGTCGCCGGCAGCACCTGGAGCGTCAGCCGCTCGGCGCTCACCTCCTGCACGCGGACGCGCAGCGCCGCCCCGGCGACCAGCTCGGGCGGGAGCTGTGCCGGCACGCGCGCGCCGTTGAGCAGGAGCATCCCGCGCGGGCCGTCGCGCTCGAGCACGCGCGCCGCCAGGACCATCCCCGGCCGCAGCGCGGTGTCCGCGAAGAGGCCGCGGAGCAGGACGAGGTCGGCGATCGGCCCGGCCACGCTCAACATCCTCGCGCACCGGCCGACCAACCGGTGCGTATGGAGCGTGGGCTCTACATCGCCGCCTCGGGGATGCTCTCCGAGATGCAGCGCCAGGACCTCATCGCCAACGATCTGGCGAACGCGTCGACGCCCGGCTACAAGTCGGACCGCACGGCGCAGCACTCGTTCGCCGAGATGCTGCTGGCCAACCGCCAGACCGGCGCGACGATCGGCTCGCTCGGCAGCGGCGTCTCCATCGCCAGCCAGGTCACCGACCTCGCTCCGCAGGCCCTCCGGGAGACCGGGGAGCCGCTCGACTTCGCCATCGCGGGCGAGGGGTTCTTCGGCGTGCAGACGCCCGAGGGGATGCGGTTCACGCGCAACGGCCGCTTCATGGCCGACGGCGCCGGCCGCCTGACCGACCAGCTCGGCAACCCGATCGTCGGGCGCGACGGCGGCCCCGTCACCGTGGGCGCCGACGGCACCGTCGACGCCGGCCGGCTCGGCGTCTTCAACGTGCAGAACGCCCGCAAGTCCGGCGAGGGCCTCTTCACCGGCGCCGCCGGCGGTCCCGCGGCCGGCACCGCGCGCTCCGGCGCCCTCGAGGGCTCCGGCGTCGACGCCGCGCGCACGATGGTCGACATGATCGCGTCCCTGCGCGCGTTCGAGGCCGGCCAGCGCGTCATCACCACGATCGACTCGACGCTGCAGAAGGCAGCGAACGACGTCGGTCGGGTCGCGTAGTCCAGACCCGCTCAAGTCCCCGAGCGACCATCCGACTACCCCGGGCGACGAAGATCGCCCATGGCTGGACCGCCCCTTGGCGGAGGCCAGGGCTCCCCCCCAGGAGACCCGTGCTCGAAGGTATGTATACGGCGGCCGCCGGAATGGCGGCTCAGCAGCAGCGACTTGCGGCGTTGTCCAACGACCTCGCCAACGTCAACACGACGGGGTACAAGCGCGTCCGCGTCGCCTTCCGCGACCTGGTCTACACGCCCGCGGGCCCGGGGACGTCCCCCGGCGTCCAGGAGGGCTCGGGCTCCGCTGCCACGAGCGTCGGCCGCGGCGCGGCCCAGGGCGCGCTGAAGCGCACCGACCGCCGCCTCGACGTCGCGCTCGACGGTCCCGGCTTCATCCGCGCCCGCGGCGCCGACGGCGCCGAGGTGCTGACCCGCGACGGCT
Source organism: Solirubrobacteraceae bacterium (assembly GCA_035942275.1). Lineage (GTDB taxonomy): Bacteria > Actinomycetota > Thermoleophilia > Solirubrobacterales > Solirubrobacteraceae > CADCVT01. Next base: position 2,814 of record DASZDF010000257.1, read on the forward strand.
CGCTGCAGGTCGACTCCAACGGCCGGCTCATGACGAGCAGCGGGCACTTCACCGGCGTCACGCTGCCGCCCGGCACGCCCGAGTCCGCGATCTCCATCGCCCGCGACGGGACCGTGACCGACGGCACCCGGACCGCCGGCAGGCTCGACCTCGTCGTCGTCCGCGCCGCCGACGGGCTGCGCGCGAACGGCAACAACACGTACTCGCTCACCGAGGCCAGCGGCCCGGCGGGCGCCGGCGACGTCCGCCTCGAGCAGGGCGCGCTGGAGGCCTCGAACGTCGACGTCGCCGAGGCGATGACCGACATGATGGAGGCGCAGCGCTCGTTCGAGCTCGCGTCCCGCGCGATCCGCATGCAGGACCAGCTCCTCGAGATCGCCAACGGGGTCAAGCGATGACCGTCGGCGCCGTCGGCGACGCGATGCCCCTGCCCCCGGGCTCCGAGAAGCGGACCGACGCCGAGCGCGCCGGCCTCGCGTTCGAGCGCATGCTCCTCGTCCAGCTCACCGAGCAGCTCTCGAAGACGGCCCAGCCCGACGGCGAGGCGTCGAGCGCCGCCACCACCGCCTACCGCGACCTGCTGCCCGGCGCCCTCGCCGACGCGATGATCGCCGGCGGCGGCATCGGCCTCGCCGCCTCCGTCATCCCGGAGGACGCGTGACCGCCCTGGTCGCAGCCCCGCCCGTGGAGCTCGGCACCGCCGTGCTCGCGCACTTCGCAGACCAGCTCGGCTCGAGCCGGCGCCTGCTCGACGCCGTCCTGCGCCAGGGCGCCGCGACGCGCCGCCAGGACGTCGAGGGCGTGCTCGCCTGCCTCACCGAGATCCAGGGCGAGATGGACCGCCGCGGCAAGCTCGAGGCCGAGCGCGCGCAGCTCCTCATCCGCGCCGCCGGGATGCTCGACCGCCAGCCGCACGAGGTCACGATCGACGGCCTCGTCTCGCTGATGGAGCCGGCCGACGCCCAGCTCGCCCGCGAGCGCTCCGCCGAGCTGCGCGGCCTGCTCAGCGAGATCCAGCGCGAGCACGTCGTCAACCGCGCCCTCATGCGCCAGGAGCTCGCCTTCCTCGACCACCTCGTGCGCCTCGTCGGCGCCGAGGAGGAGCCGGGCTACCGCCCGCCGGGAGAGGCCGGCAGGCCGCTCGGCAACGCCGGCTCCGTCAAGCCCCACCGCGTCCTGGACCTCGAGGCATGAACGTCTCGAGCTTCATGGGCCTCCAGACCGCGCTGAAGGGGCTCCTCGCCCAGCAGCGCGGCCTCGACGTCACCGCGCACAACCTCGCCAACGCGAACACCGTCGGCTACACGCGCCAGGAGGCCGCGCTCGTCGCCTCCGACCCGCTCGCCCTCAAGGCCGGCGCGCTCGCCAACGGCTCGGGCGCCTTCCTCGGCCAGGGCGTCGAGGTCGAGGCGTACCGCCGGCTGCGCGACGGCTTCCTCGACGTCCAGTACCGCGGCCAGACGATGGCGCTCGGCGGGCACGAGACGACGGCGCGCGCCCTCGGCAACGTCGAGGCGGCGCTCAACGAGCCCGGCGACGGCGGCATCGGCGCGATCCTCAACAAGTTCTGGAGCGCGTGGGGCGACGTCGCCAACTACCCGGAGAGCCAGCCCGCGCGCCAGGCGCTCGTCGGCCATGCCGACACGCTGGCCACCGCGATCCGCGCGCTCGACGCCCGGCTGACCGCGGTGACCCAGGAGGCCAGCGCCGAGTACACCCAGATCACCGGCCCCTCCGGCCCGGTCGTCGCGGCGGCCACCGAGATCCAGCGCCTCAACGTGATGATCGAGAGCTCGGTCAAGGCCGGCCGCGCCCCGAACGACCTGCTCGACCGCCGCGACGTCCTGCTCGACGAGCTGAGCGGCTACGGCCAGGTCCGGGTCACCGACCTCGGCAGCGGGTCGATCCGCGTGGACTTCGGCGACGCCGCGCTGCCGCTGGTCGACGGGACCAACCCGCCGAACTGGCCGCAGACGCTGACCGCGCCCGGCGGGCGCCTCGGCGCGCTGCTCGGCCTCGGCCCGCTGACCGCCGGCTACCGCACGCGCCTCAACGACTTCGCCGGCTCGCTGCGCACGAGCGTCAACGCGATCCACTCGCCGCCGGCGTTCTTCAACGCGACGGCCGGCTCGGAGGCCGCGACGATCTCCGTCGCCGTCACGGCCGCGACCGTCAAGCCGGGCTCGACCGCCGCCCCGGGCGCGAACGACCTCGCCCGCGCGATCGCCGCGCTGCGCGGCGGCGTCGCCGACCAGCGCTACGCCGACCTCGTCGGCACGATCGGCGCGAACGCCGCGAGCGTGAATCGCCAGCTCGAGACCTCGCAGGCCCTCGTCGACGCCGCCGACACGCGGCGCCAGGAGGTCAGCGGCGTCGCGATGGACGAGGAGGTCACGAACATGATCCGCTTCCAGCGCGGCTACCAGGCGTCCTCGCGCGTCATGAGCACGATGGACGAGATGCTCGAGATGCTGATCAACCGCACCGGGAGGGTCGGGCTGTGAGCGCCGGCCGCGTCACCGAGGGCATGCTCGGCCGCCGGCTGCTGAGCGACCTGCGCGCGAGCACGCACCGCATCGCGACCGCGCAGCGCCAGATCGCCTCCGGCCGGCGCATCGACAAGCCGTCCGACGACCCGCTGGCGACGCACAACGCGCTGCGCCTGCGCTCGGAGCTCGCCGGGATCGCGCAGGACAAGCGCACGATCGACGACACCAAGGGCTGGCTCGACACGACCGACTCCGCGCTCGGGACGATCACCGAGGTCGTCCACCGGGCGCGCGAGCTTGCGCTCCAGGGCGCGAACGGCGCGATCGGCCAGACCGAGCGCAACAAGCTCGCCGACGAGGTCGACCAGCTCATCGAGACCGCCAAGAGCGCGGCGAACTCCTCCTACGGCGGCCGCTACGTGCTCGCCGGCCAGGACACCGACGACGCCCCGTACACGCCGGGCGCGGTCGACGCGTACGACGGCGACACCGCCGCCATCGCGCGCCAGATCGGCCCCGGCGTCTCGGTCCAGATCAACATCCCCGGCGTCAACATCCTCGGCAACGGGGCGACCGACGCGAAGCTGCTCAGGACGCTGCGCACGCTCGCCGCCGACCTGCGCAGCGGCAACCTTCCCGGCCTGCGCGGACCGGCGCTGAACAACCTCTCCTCGAACCTCGAGGACGTCACGTCCGCGCGCGGCACGATCGGCGCGCTCTCCACGCGGCTCGAGGCCGCGGAGTCGCGCCTGGCCCAGGTCGAGGAGTCCACCGCCGCGCTGCTGTCGGCGAACGAGGACACCGACATCGCCAAGGCCATGATCGACCTCTCGACCCAGCAGTCCGTCTACCAGGCAGCCCTCCAGTCCGGGCAGTCGCTCATCCAACCCTCCCTCCTCGACTTCCTCAGGTGATGTCCATGGCAGTGACCCTCCACAGCACGCGTTTCGGGCGCCTCGAGGTGCCCGCCGACGCCGTGATCGAGTTCCCCAACGGCCTGATCGGGCTCGGCGGCACGAAGTTCGCGCTGCTCGCCCGCTCGGAGGAGAGCGCCTTCATCTGGCTGCACTCCATGGACGACCCGGAGCTCGCCGTCCCCGTCACGAACCCGTGGCGCTTCTTCGGCGACTTCGAGGTCGAGCTCTCCGACGAGGAGGCCGAGCGCATCGGCATCAGCGACGCCGAGCAGACGTCGGTCTACGTGACCGTCCGCGCCGCCGAGGCGCTCGAGGACTTCCACGCCAATCTGCGCGCGCCGATCCTGATCGCGCACGGCAAGGGCCACCAGGTCATCAACCAGGCCCAGGAGGCACCCATGCGCGCCCCCCTCTTCGCGGGGCTCGCGACGGAGGCCGCCTGATGCTCATCATCACCCGCCGTCCCGGCGAGAAGATCATGCTCGGCGACGACGTCGTCGTCGAGGTGATCGAGGTCAGCGGTTCCAACGTCCGCATCGGAATCGCCGCCCCCAAGTCCGTCCCGGTCTACCGCGAGGAGATCTGGACCGCCGTCAAGGAGGAGAACGCGGCAGCCGCCGCCACTCCCACCGACGTGAAGCTGCCCACCCCCGACCCGCTCCCCCAGTAGTCCCCCGGCTAGGAACCTAGGAAGGAACCACGACAGGATGTCTCTCCGAATCAACCACAACATCGAGGCGCTCAACGCCCACCGCCAGCTCGTTGGCACCAACGAGAAGATCAAGAAGGCGATGGAGCGGCTGTCGTCGGGCTACCGCATCAACCGCGGCGGCGACGACGCGGCCGGCCTCGGCATCTCGGAGCGCATGCGCGCTCAGATCCGCGGCCTCGGCCAGGCGCAGCGCAACACGCAGGACGGCATCTCGATGGTGCAGACCGCCGAGGGTTCGCTGGCCGAGGTGCACGCGATGCTTCAGCGCATCCGCGAGCTGGCCGTCCAGTACAAGAACGGCTCGCTGAGCTCGAGCGACCGCACGGCGATCTCCTCCGAGGTCTCCGAGCTCACCGCCGAGATCGATCGCATCGGCCTCCAGGCCGAGTTCAACGGCATCAAGCTGCTGGACGCGAACGACACGATCACGTTCCAGGTCGGCGCCAACGACGGCGACGTCATCGCCGTCAACAAGATCAGCCTGTCGGGCGCCATGGGCACGCTTGCCCTGACGCTGTCGACGACGTCGACGAGCGACCTGACCGAGCTGGACAACGCTCTCAGCGTGATCAGCCAGCAGCGCGCGGCGTTCGGCGCGGTCCAGAACCGCTTCGAGCACACGCTGA
>DASZDF010000258.1:0-2004 GCA_035942275.1 Solirubrobacteraceae bacterium
ATCCACGGCAACCGGCAGGCCCGTACCGCCCTCCAGTCGCGCGCCCTCGTCGGCCTCGGCATCGCGCTCGCGCTGTTCCTCGCGGCGGTGCTCGCCGCGGGCGTCGCGACCGTCGAGTTCGCCGGTCCGTGGAAGGGGATCGCGATCGCCGTCGCGCTCGCTCTGGCGTTCGGGTACCGGCGCCTGCGCCGCTAAGCTCCTGCGGCGCCCGCGCCCGTAGCTCAGTGGATAGAGCGCTCGCCTCCGGAGCGAGAGGTCGCAGGTTCAAATCCTGCCGGGCGCGCTCGCCCCCATCGCTCCAATGGACCTCTCCGTCGTCTTCGCCGGGACCGCCGGCTCCGTGCCCACCGCGCGTCGCGGGCTGCCCGCGACGCTGGTGCGCCACGGCGGCGACCGGATCCTGTTCGACTGCGGCGAGGGGACCCAGCGGCAGCTCATCCGCTCGGTCGGGCTCGCCGACATCGACGACGTCTTCCTGACGCATCTGCACGTCGACCACTGGCTCGGGCTGCCGGGGATGGTCAAGTCCTTCGAGCTGCGCGACCGCGAGCGGCCGATGACGGTCTTCGGGCCTCCGGGGGTGCGGGCGGCGATCGAAGGGCTGCGGTTCGTGCTCGGGCGCGTGCGCTTCGGGCTGAGCGTCGTCGAGCTGGAGCGCTTCGAGGAGGTCCAGCGGGACGGCTACAGCGTGACCGCGGTGCCCGTCCGCCATCGGACGAACGCGTACGGCTACGCGCTCGTCGAGCCGGAGCGGGCCGGCCGCTTCGACGCCGAGCTCGCGGCGTCGAGGGGCGTGCCGCCGGGGCCGGACTTCGGGCGGCTCCAGCGCGGCGAGACGGTCGGCGGCGTCGAGCCGCACGAGGTCATCGGCCCGGCGCGGCCCGGCCGCAAGATCGTCCTCTCGGGCGACACGGCGCCATGCGACGGGATCCGCGTCGCGGCGCACGCCGCCGACCTCCTGATCCACGAGGCGACGTTCACCGACGAGGAGCTCGATCGCGCGCGCGACACGCTGCACTCGACCGCGCGCCAGGCGGCGGAGATCGCGGCTGAGGCGGAGGTTCGCCTGCTCGCGCTCACGCACCTCTCCACGCGGTACGGCGGGCGGGAGATCAAGGTCGAGGCGCGCGCGGTGTTCCCGAACACCGTCGTGCCGCGCGACTTCGACGTCATCGAGATCCCGTTCCCGGAGAAGGGCGAGCCGGAGCTCGTGCGGCCTGAGCGGCCCTAGCGGCGGCCGCCCGCGGCGCGTTCACGCCGCTCCCGGTGCTACCTTCCTGACACCACACGCACGCCCTTTAACCCGGTCCAGCGAGGCCAGGAAGGACGGAACACTTGGATGCCGAGAAGGTCGTTCTCGACGAGGACGACATCCGCCGCACGCTCGTACGCATCGCGCACGAGATCGTGGAGAAGAACGCTGAGTCCGAGGGGCTCGCCATCGTCGGGATCCACCGTCGTGGCGCCGTCCTCGCCCAGCGCGTCCACCGGCTCGTCGAGGACCTCCTCGACCGCGAGGTCCCCCTGGGCGACCTCGACATCAGCTTCTACCGCGACGACCTCGCGCACCGCTCCGAGCAGCCGGTCGTCCACGCGAGCCACGTCGACTTCCCGCTCGACGGGATGACGGTCGTCCTGATCGACGACGTCCTCTACACCGGCCGCACGGTCCGCGCCGCGATCGACGCGATCTTCGACTACGGCCGCCCCGCGCGCATCCAGCTCGCGGTGCTCGCCGACCGCGGCCACCGCGAGCTGCCCTTCCGCGCGGACTACGTCGGCAAGAACCTGCCGACGTCGAAGCGCGAGCGCGTCCACGTCCGCGTCGAGGAGCTCGACGGCAGCGACGAGGTCGCGATCGTGGAGATGGAGGAGGTGCCGGCGTGAGACATCTCATCAGCGTCGAACGCGACCTCGACCGCGAGCGCATCGAGCGGATCGTGTCGCTCGCCGCCTCGTTCGAGGAGGTCGCGCACCGGGAGATCAAGAAGGTCCCGGCCCTGC
>DASZDF010000259.1:0-4264 GCA_035942275.1 Solirubrobacteraceae bacterium
GGCGCGGGGACCGGCGCGACGGCGCGCCGCGTGGGCTCGGTCGGCGGGTCGCGCCGCCCCGACGGCGCGCGCTCGACGGCGTGGCGCAGCTCCTCGACGAACAGCGCGCACGTGGGGTACCGGTCGCCGGGGTCCTTGGAGAGCATCCGGCACATGACGTCGTCGACGTGCGGGCCGAGCCCGGTCTCCGGCATCGGCGCCTCGACGTGCTGGCGCGCCTGGGCCGCGGCGTGCTCGCCCGAGAACGGACGGCGGCCGGCGAGCAGCTCGAACGCGACGCAGCCGAGCGAGTACCGGTCCGAGGCGGCGGTGGCGCCTTCGCCGGTCGCCTGCTCGGGCGAGAGATAGGCGGCGGTCCCCAGCACCGTCCCGGCCTGCGTGAGCGAGGACTCGTCGGCGAGCCGCGCGATCCCGAAGTCGCCCACGCCGAGGCGGCCGCTGTCGTCGAGCAGCAGGTTCGCCGGCTTGACGTCGCGGTGCACGACGTCGCGCCCGTGCGCGTAGTCCAGCCCGGCCGCGGCGTCGTCCAGCCACCCGAGGGCCTGCGTCCGCGGCACGGTCGTGCCCTCCTTCAGCCGGTCGGCGATCGTCCCGCCCCGGTACAGCTCCATGACGATGAACGCGTTCTCACCGACCTCGCCGATGTCGTAGATCGTCACGACGTTCGGGGGGTCGCCGACGCGCGCGGCGGTGCGCGCCTCGCGCTCGAAGCGTTGCCGCGACACGGGGTCGGCCGCGACGTGCGGCGCGAGGATCTTCACCGCGACCTCACGACCCAGCACGCCGTCCTCGGCGCGGTAGACGGTGGCCATGCCACCCGTGGCGATGCGGTTCAGAACCCGATAGCGATCGGGCAGGGCGATGCTGACGTCACTGATCGGCACGTCCCCCCACGCCGTACCCGCGAGCCGGGGCGGGTAGTCGGAGGCCGGTCGCTAGACTCCTGCGCGGTCATGGCCAAGGTCTGTCACGTGTGCAAGAAGGGGCCGTCGTTCGGTCATAGCCGCAGCCACTCGATGGTGGCGACCAAGCGGCGCTTCAACCCGAACCTGCAGAAGGTCCGCATTCTCGACAAGGTCGCTCCCACGCGCGCCTAAGTCTGCACGCGCTGCCTGAAGGCGGGCAAGGTAACCAAGGCCGTCTAGCCGGGTTCTCCCTGGCGATGGCGACCTTCAGCAACCTCTCGCGCTTCCGCGCGGTCGTCGCTGCGGCGCTGTCGCACCTGGAGGCCCGCCGGCAGGAGGTCAACGACCTGAACGTGTTCCCCGTCGCCGACGGCGACACCGGGGACAACATGGCGCTGACGCTGCGCGCCGTCGTGGACGAGCTCGACCGCCTGGTCGCCGAGGAGCGCGAGCGCACGATCGACGAGATCGGCCGCGAGGAGATCGTCGACGCCGTCGCCCGCGCCGCGCTGCTCGGCGCGCGCGGCAACAGCGGCGTGATCCTCTCCCAGCTCATCCGCGGCGCGGCGGAGGAGCTGGTGTCGCGACCCGGCGAGCTCGTCGACCCGACGCTCGTCGGCGCGGCCATGGCGCGCGCGGTCGACCGGGCGTACGCGAGCGTCCGCGAGCCGGCGGAGGGGACGATCCTCACCGTCGTCCGCGAGATGGCCCGCCGGGTGGCGACCGACCTCGCCCACATGCCCGAGACGCGGCTCGAGCCCGAGACCGAGCCCGACCGCCAGGACGCGGCCATCGCCGCGATCCTCGAGGGCGCGGTCGACGAGGGGCAGGAGTCGGTCAAGCGCACGCCCGACCTGCTGCCAGTGCTGCGCGAGGCGGGGGTCGTCGACGCCGGCGGCCACGCGCTGACCGTGATCTTCGCCGGCGTCATCGCCGCGCTCCGCGGCGCCGACGCGCCCGAGATCGCGTTCCACGCCCCGGCGCGCGTCACCCACCCGGAGCACGCCTCCGAGACCTACCGCTACTGCACGAACTTCGCGGTCACCGGCGAGGGCCTGGACCCCGCGCCGTTCCGCGAGCGGCTCGAGGTCATCGGCGACTCGGTGCTCGTCGTCGGCGATCCGCACACGCTGAAGATCCACGTCCACACCGACGACCCCGAGGCCGCCACCGCGCTCTTCGCCGACGCCGGGGAGGTCTCGCACCTCGACGTCGCCGACATGCACGTGCAGGTGGCCGAGCGGGCGGAGAAGCTGTCCGGCAACGGCCACGCGCCGGCCGGCAACGCCCGCTGCGGCGCGCTGGCCGTCGTCGCCGGCGAGGGGATGCGCCGCCTCTTCGAGAGCCTCGGCGCGCAGACCGTCGACGGCGGGCCGACGCTCAACCCGTCGACCATGGAGCTGCTCGCGGCGATCCACGACGTGCCGGCCGAGGAGGTCATCGTCCTCCCGAACTCCTCCAACGTGATCATGGCCGCCGAGCGCGCCGCCGAGCTGTCGGAGAAGCTCGTGCTCGTCGAGCCGACGCGCTCGCAGCAGGCCGGCCTCACGGCGGCGGTCGCGCTCGATCCCACGCGGTCGGCGGAGGAGAACGGCGTCGCGATGCACGAGGCGGTCGTCGAGCTCTGCATCGGGTCGGTCGCGCCCGCGGCGCGCGACGACGTCCACGGCCGCTTCAGCGCGGGGGACGCCGTTGGGTTCGTCGAGGAGGAGATCATCGCCTGGGGCGAGCCCGAGGAGACGCTCGGCGCGGTCATCCGCTCGCTGGCCCGCGACGCCGAGATCGTCACCTGCATCTCGGGCGAGGGCGCACCGCTCGGCGAGGACCGCATCCACGCGCTGGCGCCCGACGGCGTCGAGCTCGAAGTGCGTGACGGCGGCCAGCCCGCCTACTGGTGGCTGCTGGCGGCGGAGTAGCGCCTACTCGCCCGCGAGCTGGCGCCGCCGGGCCTCGATCCCGTCGAGGATCACCTCGAGGCCGTAGTCGAACTGGACGTCGCCGCCCATCGAGGCGGGCAGCGCGTCGGCCGCCGCCGTGATCGCCGGGAACTCGTCCTCGGGAAGCAGCAGCAGCCCTGCCTTGATCGAGCGCTGCTCGTCCGCCGTCAGCTCGCGCGGGCCGAAGAGCATCGACCCGAGGACGTAGACGAAGAGCACCCGGAACGCCCGCGCGGCCTCGTCGGGCGGGAAGCCGGCGTCGAGGAGCATCTGCATCGCGGGGTCGGACATCCGGAACGCGGCCGGCTGCACGAGCGCCTGGCGGGCGCGGAGCTGGGGGAGGGAGGGGTGGCGCGCGAGGACCTCGCGGACGGCCCGCTGGTGCGCGCGCAGGCGCTCGCGCAGGCCGCCCTCCTCCGGCGGGGTGAACGTGAAGTCGGCGGCGGCGGCGCCGACCGCGGCGTCGAGCAGCTCCTGCTTGCCCCGGAAGTAGCCGTAGAGGGTCATCGTCCCGACGCCGAGCCGCTCGGCCAGGCGGCGCATCGACAGGGCGTCGATGCCCTCCTCGTCGAGCATCGCCAGGGCGGCGCGCGCGATCTCGTCGCGGTCGAGCGCCACGCGCGCACGGTTCGCTTTTGACATCCCGCTCATGCTCACCGTACGCTGCACCGTACAGCGTACGAGCAAGGGGTGCTGGCCATGCGGGCGAAGGTACAGGTGACGGCGGCGGTGCTCGCGTTCGCGCTCGCGGCGACGGCGGCGTTCGCGCAGGGCGAGCGGGCGGAGCTCTCGATCCCGTTCAAGGCCACGACGCCGGGGACGGAGACCGGCCTGACCATGGACCTGCGCTACTTCCATCCCGAGGATCGCGAGAAGAAGCCGCCGGTCATCCAGGAGCTGGCGGTCCACCTGCCGCGCGGCGCACGGCTCGATCCGTCGGCGGTCCCGGTGTGCGACGCCACGAACGAGGAGTTCCAGGCGCGCGGGCGCGACGCGTGCCCGCCGGAGACGCAGGTCGGCGACGGGAAGCTGTGGGTCTACCTCGGCGCGCCCGACGACCCGCAGGCCACCGACCTCGCGCTCTTCAACGGCCCCGGCCAGCTCATCGAGCTCCTCCTGTTCGAGGGGACGAACAACACCGCCGCCCTCGAGCGGCTGATGATCGAGGACGCCGTGCTGCGCGCGAAGCCGGCGCAGGTCCCGCCGGTGGGGCCGCCCGAGCAGCGGGCCGCGGCCAGCCGGATCGTCTGGGACATCCCGGCGCGCGGCCGCTACCTCGTCACGCCGCCGACGTGCGACGGCACGTGGACGAGCGTCGGCGAGTTCGCCTTCGGCGACGGCGGCAGCACGCGGGTGGAGTCGAAGCAGGCGTGCGAGCGCTCGCGCGGCGCGGCACCCGGCGGCGGCGGCGAGCGGCCGGGC
>DASZDF010000260.1:0-3099 GCA_035942275.1 Solirubrobacteraceae bacterium
ATCCAGGGGTTCGTCGACCACGTCGCCGACGAGATCCCCGAGGCCGAGCTGATGCTCGCCGGGCCGTCGGTCGAGGGCGTCACCGACGATCCCGAGGGCGCGGAGGTCGTCGAGGAGGTCACCGCGATCTACCGCGGGCTCCCGGCCGAGATCCGCGAGCGCGTGCACCTCGCGCAGCTTCCGATGGAGGACCGCCAGGAGAACGCGGCGATCGTCAACGCGCTCCAGCGCCATGCGGCGATCGTCGTGCAGAAGTCGATCGCCGAGGGGTTCGGGCTCACGGTGGCGGAGGGGATGTGGAAGGGCCGCCCGCTCGTCGCGAGCGCGGTGGGCGGGATCTCCGACCAGGTCCTCGACGGCGAGACCGGCGTCCTCGTCCGCGACGCCACCGACCTGCGCGAGTACGGACAGGCGCTCGTCCGCGTGCTGTCCGACCCCGACGAGGCCGACCGCATGGGGGAGAACGGCCGTCAGCGCGTCCTCGAGCACTTCATCGGCGTGCGCCACCTGCGCCAGTGGATCGAGCTCGTGGACCGCATCGACGCGGCCTGAGCCGCCGCCACCGCCGCTTCTAGACTCCGCGGCATGGCCGGTCATTCCAAGTGGGCGGGGATCAAGCACAAGAAGGCGATCGTCGACGCGCGCCGCGGCAAGCTCTTCACGAAGCTCGCCCGCGCCATCACGGTGGCGGCCAAGGAGGGCGGCGGCGACCCGAACACGAACGCGGCGCTCGGCCTGGCGGTGCAGAAGGCCAAGGACGCCTCGATGCCCAAGGACAACATCGAGCGCGCGATCCAGAAGGGCGTGGGCGGCGGCGCCGACGCCGAGAACTGGGAGGCCGTGCTCTACGAGGGCTACGGCCCCGGCGGCGTCGCGCTCCTGATCGAGGCCCTGACCGACAACCGCAACCGCACCGGGTCGGAGGTCCGCCATCTGCTGTCCAAGCACGGCGGCAACCTCGGCGAGCCCGGCTCGGTCGGCTATCTCTTCGACAAGAAGGGCATCGTCGTCGTCGACGGCGCCCGTTACACCGAGGACGACCTGATGCCGGCCATCGAGGCCGGCGCCGAGGACATCGCCCAGGACGACGACGTCTTCGAGATCGTCACGGAGCCGGCCGACTTCAAGGCCGTCCACGACGCGCTCGAGGCCGAGGGCGTCGCGATGGAGTCCGCCGAGGTCCGCTGGCAGCCGAAGACGACGGTCCCGCTCGACGAGGACGCCGCGGGCAAGCTCATGCGGCTCATCGACGCGCTCGAGGACAACGACGACGTCGGCCAGGTCAACGCGAACTTCGACGTCTCGAGCGACGTGCTCGAGAAGGTCGCGGCGCCGAGCTAGTCGCCTTCCTCCTCCGCGCGGCGCGCGCGGAAGAGCTTCACCTCGCCGACGCCCTTGAGCCGGCGCTCGCCGGCGTAGGACCATCGGATCCCGTCCGCGACGGCGTCCTTCACGTCCTTCGTGGCGAGGACCGAGCCGGGGCGCGCGACGTCGGTGACCCGGCTCGCGAGGTTCACGGCGTGGCCGTAGAGGTCGCCGTCGCGGTCGATCGCGGGGCCGAACGCGATGCCCGTCCGCAGCTGGGGGAAGTCGTCGCCCTCCTCCTCGACCGCGTCGTTGAGCTCGATCACCGCGGTGAGGAGCTGCTCCGGCTGGCTGCAGCTCAGCATCACCGCGTCGCCGATCGTCTTGATGATGCGCACCGGCTGCGTCACGGCGTCCTCGGCCAGCGCGTTGAGCCGCCGCGCGACGCCGCCGAGGTCCTCCGCCGGGACGCTCCCGCCGAGCCGCGTGAAGCCGACGAGGTCGGCGAACGCGACGGCGGTGTCCGACTCACGGCCGACGCGCCCGGCCTGGAGCTGCTCGCTGGAGAGGACGTCGGTGCGGATCAGCTCGAGCAGGTGCTGGGCGAAGAAGTACTCGAGCGACGGGCCGACGTTCGGCAGCAGGAGCCTCGTCGCCCACACGAGGCGCTCGGCGGCCTCGTCCTCGCGGTCGGTCTCGCTGAGGACGGCGTCCCCGACGAGCGTGCGCATCGCGGCCGCCGTCTGCGCGAGCGCGCGCCCCATGACGCGGTTGACGTCGACGATGCCCTCGATCGGCAGGCCGGCGTCGAGCGCGGTCTTCAGCCGGCGCGAGACCTCGACGTCGCCCTCGCCGTAGCCCGGCTCGCCGTCGGCCACGAACGGGAGCCCCGCGGCGCGCCGGACCTTCGCCAGCGTCTCGACGTCGACCTCGGCGCGCTCCGCCATCTCCTGCCCCGTGTAGCGGGCGTCGCCGCGCAGCGCCCGCTCGACCGGCAGCAGCACGAGCCGCTCCTCCTCGACGGCGCGCCGGAGCTCCTCGTCGGTGACGCCGTCGTCGCGCAGCCTGGTCAGCAGCCGCTCGCGGGACTCGCGGGCGTCTGACTCGAGCCCGTCGAGCAGGTCGTCGAAGTCGCCCATGCACGCCTCGTCATACCAGAGGCATCCGGGCGGCCGCGGAGAATCCCGGCGCTGATGATCGTGCTCGGCATCGACCCAGGCGTCGCGAACACCGGCTACGGCGTGGTCCGCCGGGCCGCGGGCGGCAGGATGCTCGCGCTCGACGGGGGCGTCATCGAGACCGCCGCCGGCATCGCGGCGGAGCGGCGGCTGGCAACGATCTTCGCGCGCATCGAGGGGCTGCTCGACGAGCACGAGCCGGTCGCGGTCGCGCTCGAGGACCTCTACTTCGGCGCCAATGCACGGTCCGCGTTCGCCGTCGGGCAGGCACGCGGGGTCGTTATGCTCGCCGCGGGGCGCCGCGGCATCGAGTGCGCGTCGTACACGCCGCAGCAGGTCAAGGGCGCCGTGTGCGGGTCGGGCCGCGCGCCGAAGGACCAGGTCGTCCGGATGGTCCAGACGCTGCTCTGCCTCCCCGAACCGCCGCACCCCGACCACGCCGCCGACGCGCTCGCCGTCGCGATCTGCCACGCCAACCGCGCCCCGTTCGCCGCATCGCTGGCCACCCCCGCCCCGAGGAACGCGGTCGCGGGCGCGATCTCCGGCGGGCCGCGGGGGTGAGGGGGGTGCGAGGCGCGAAGCGGCTCCCATGATCAGTAGGTGACCGGGGTGGGGG
>DASZDF010000261.1:0-8058 GCA_035942275.1 Solirubrobacteraceae bacterium
GGGCGCGCCTCCGGCGATGGCGGCCGCGGGTGCTCGGCGGGCCGGCGCCGGCCGGCGGCGCCTAGCGACGCGCGGCGAGGACGGCCGGCGTGCCGTGCCGCGGCACGACCGTCACGGGGCGGCGCTCTAGCGGCTCCGCGCGGTTGGTGGCGGGGCGGAGGTCCGCGCGCTCGAGGATCGTCCGCAGGACCCGGCGCATCTCGAACTGCGCGAACGCGGCGCCGAGGCAGCGGCGCATGCCGCCGCCGAACGGGATCCACGCGTAGGTGGAGGGGCGGTCGTCGCCGAGGAAGCGCTCGGGCCGGAAGGCGAGCGGGTCGGGGAAGAGGTCCTCGCGCCGGTGGAGCAGGTGCACCGAGGCGAACACGGCCGTCCCGGCGTCGACCGTGAGGCTGTCCTTCGTCTCCAGCGCCTCGCCGAGCCGCCGGCCGACGTCGTGGATCGTCGGTCGGATGCGCAGCGTCTCCTCGACGACCGCGTCGAGGTACTCGTCGCCGCCCGCCAGCGAGGCCTCGATCCTCGCGAGCACCTCGGGGTTGCGGAACAGCGCATCGAACGCCCACGCGAGCGCGGTGGCAGTCGTCTCGTGGCCGGCGAGCAGCAGCGTGACGAGCTGGTCGCGCAGCTCGTCCTCGTCCAGCGGCTCGCCGTCCTCGTCGCGGGCCGCGACGAGCATGGAGAGGACGTCGGCGCGCGCGTCGAGGTCCGCGGCGGCCTGCCGCTCGCGGATCTCCTCGCGCAGGACGTCGTCCATCCGGCGCACGGCGCGGTGGAACGGCGTGCGGCGGATGCCGGAGGCTTCGCTGAGCAGGACCGCGACCTGCGTCGGGGCGCGGGTGGTCCGCACGAGGACGTCGTCGATGCGCCGGCGCAGCTCGTCCTCGCGCGGGCCGGGCTGCGTGCCGAACACCGCGCGGAGGATCACGTCGCGGGTGATCGACTGCATGCGCGGCATGAGCGCGAACGGGCGGTCGACCGGCCACCGCTCGACGTCGCGCAGCGTGATCTCGTCCATCAGCTCGCCGTAGCGCCGCATCCGCTCGCCGTGGAACGGCGGGAGCATGAGCCTGCGCCGCCGCAGGTGCTCGGCGCCCTCCTGCAGCAGGACCGACCGGGGCCCCATCACCGGCTGGAGCGTGATGCGCCGGCCGGCCGGCAGCCCGTTCACCTTGTCCCGCGTCCACACCGCCTTGACGAGGTCGGGGTCGGCGAGGAAGACCATCGGCTCGCTCGCCGGCATGCGCAGGGTGAAGACGTCGCCGTAGCGGCGTTGACAGCGCTCCATGAAGCCGGTCGGGCGCCGGAAGAAGCCGACGACCTGGAGCGGGGAGGGGAGGCGCGGCCCCGGCGGTAGCGGCACGCGCCGGATCCTACGGGCAGGCCCTCCTTGACGAGGGCTCCCGGCCGGAGCAGGGTTGCCGCCATGGCGTTGACCTTCTTCCAGCGACGGGCGCTCCGCCAGCTCCAGAAGGCCGCGCACAAGCGGCCGGACGAGCCGCTGTCGCAGGAGGACTGGGCGACGTACTTCCAGTTCGCGTCCGAGAACGGGCACCGGCGGTTCAGCCGGCTGCTCACCAGCATCCCCAGCAGCCCCCGCTGCGGGTTCTGCGGCGCGCCGTTCGCGGGGCTCGGGAACCGCGTGCTCGCGCCCCTCGGCTACCGGCCGTCGCGCAAGAACCCGAACATCTGCGACGTCTGCATCGAGCTGTCGCCGCCCGGCGGGATGACGACGGAGGCCGGGGTGCTCTTCGCGGACGTGCGCGGCTTCACCGCCCTGGCCGAGGGGATGGACCCGCAGCAGACGACCGTGCTGCTGCGCCGCTTCTACGGGTGTGCGGAGCGCGTCCTGTTCCCCGAGGCGCTGATCGACAAGCTGATCGGCGACGAGGTCATGGCGCTCTACTTGCCGGGCTACCTGCGCGTCGAGGGGCGCGCGACGGTCGCGCCGCTGATGCTCGACCACGCGCGGGCGCTGCTCGCGTCTGTCGGCTACGGGGCCCCGGACGGCCCGTTCGTCGAGCTGGGGATCGGGATCGACTACGGCGAGGCGTTCGTCGGGAACATCGGCCACGGCGCCGTCCACGACTTCACAGCGATCGGCGACGTCGTCAACACCGCGGCGCGCCTGCAGGGTCAGGCGGGCGGGGGAGAGATCGTCGTGGCGGAGCGCGTGGTCGAGGGACTCGACGCCCCGCCCGGCGAGGCGGTGACGCTCGCCGTCAAGGGCAAGGACCGCCCTGTCGCGGCGCGGCGCATCGCCGTCTGAGCGTCAGCGCACCTCGACGCGGTACGGCCGCTCCTCCTCGCTGCCCACGAGCGCCTTCAGGCCGTGCCGGCGGCCGCCGAGCAGCCCGTCGTGCGTGCGGACCTCGACGTGCACCGCGTCGTCGCCGAGCTCCTCCGGGTCGAGCCCGTGGAGCGGGAAGCTCGCGGCCGCGCGCAGATGCGTCTGGCAGTTCGCGCAGCCCTGAACGTGCCAGCGGCTCAGTACCGAGTGCGACCCGATGAGCTTCTTCTCGCCCTCGTCCTCGACGTAGGCGGCGATGAGGAAGGAGCCGCGGATCCGGCCGCGGTCGACGCCGGTGACGTGCACCTTCGGCCCGTCGGCGGCAGCCGCAGCCGGGGGAGCCGCGGCCTGCTCGACGAGGGAGCCGTCCCCGTACCGGTAGCCGAGCTGGGTCTCGATGTTGAAGGCGTCGCGCCCGACGTAGAAGCGCTTCTGCCCGTCGTCCGACTTGACGAACGGCTCCAGCGGGCTGTCCATCGACAGCCACGAGTTCGGCGGAACGCCGGGCGTCGGGCCCTGGTTGTCAACCGAGTTCGTCCCCGGGTAGTGGGGCATGATCGGCAGGTCGTCGGTGAAGCCGTGCTTCGTCTGCCAGAGCCAGAAGACGCGATCGATGAAGCAGTGGTGGAAGAAGAAGATCGGGTCGAGGCCGGCCGTGTCGTTCTCGCCCATGTCGCCGTTGGCGTCGGGGATCACCGAGGCGTCGTAGTTGGGGACGTCGCACCCGCCGACCGCGAGGTGCACGTGGTTGTGCGGGCTCTCCAGAGCCACCACGTGCGGGCCGTTGGCGTTCCACTCGGCCATCGACGACGTGTTGGAGAACACCGTGTAGTTGGGCGCCTCGAGGCAGTCGAGGAACTCCTGGTGGATGCCGGTACCCCGCGTCTGGCCCTTGATGACGATCTTCTGGTTCAGCCAGGCGACGACGTTCTTGTTGAGCACCTGGACGGCCTGCGGGTACGTCCATCGCTTGTTGTGCTCGGCGGTCTTCTTCTGGTCCTCGGGCGTCCCGACGAGGCCCGAGTACGGGTAGCGCACGGTCTCGTAGCCCGCCGGCTTCGAGTAGTTCGGGTCGTCGCCGCTGATGTTGTCGGCGATGGAGCGCTGGAAGACGTACGAGCGCAGCGGGTTGGGGATCGTCGCCCCGTCGAGCTCGAAGGTCTCGTTCGTGAACGCCCACGGGACGCCCTGGGTGAGCGAATCCTCGCTGCACTCGTCCCAGAACGGCAGGGTCACGTCCGCGCAGCCGGGGATGCTCCGCAGCGCGTTCTCGATCTCGTAGAGGTAGACCCGGTGCCAGAGCGGGAAGAGGACGTTGCCGTGATTGCAGTAGCCGCCCCAGTACGCGGAGCTGCCCCACCCGGCGCCGCGGAACGGCTCCCCGTGGTAGCCGCCGAGCATGAAGAACGACCGCGGGTCGGAAGGGTCGAGCTCCTTGATGCCCTTCCACGCCCGCATGACCGTCTCGAGCGGCTTCTTGTCGCCGCCCTCGTAGGCGTCCTGAAGCTCGGACATCGACCGTCGGACTCGCAGCACGCCGTTCGTGCTCATGGGTGCTCCCCTCTCGGCGAACCGAAGTCGCCACCGTTCACGTTCTCCTCAACATACACCCGGACGTAAATGCGCTCGCGAAAGCCACACCGCTCGTGAGGAGTCGCTCCCCGGTGTCGAGCATCTCCTCGAGCAGCGCGCGCCGGTCCTCGAAGTGGCACCGTGTGGATGGACGTCGAATGAGCCTCCCGAAGACCGCGCACACCTCCCGGCCCTGGCGGATCCACGAGCTCACGCGGGACTTCCGGCTCGAGGACGTCTGGGAGCTCCCGACCCCTGGCGGCCCCGACGACTTCCCGCGCCTCGTCGACCTCCTCACCGCGCTCGACCCCTCGCGAAGCTCGTCCGGCCCCGTCCGCGCGCTCTTCGCGATCCGCTGGAAGATCGGCGAGCTGCTCGGGTTGGACGACCCCGCGGGCGGGCTCGGCTCGCGGGTCCCGACGCTCCGCGACCGGATGCCGGCGGACCTGCGCGACGCGCCCACCGGCCCGCAGCCCGAGGGGCTCCCGTTCGAACCGCTCTACCTGCTCGACGACGAGTGGGCCGGGGAGATCGCGAACCGGACGGTCCACGGGGTCATCCATGTCGGGTGGGTCCCGGACGAGGACGGTGGCTACCACGGCCAGATGGCGATCTACGTGAAGCGCAACGGCCTGCTCGGGAGCGTCTACATGGCCGCGATCGCCCCCTTCCGGCACCTCGTCGTCTACCCGCCGCTGTTGAGCGAGGTCGGCCGGGCGTGGCGGCAGCGCCGCGGAGAGCCGACCCCGGCGCACGCCTAGCTCCCATGCCCGGGAGCGACGTCGACGTCGACGTCGCCGTGGTCGGCGCGAGCGTCGCCGGGTGCACCGCCGCGAGGCTGTTCGCGCAGAGCGGCGCGCGGGTCGCGCTGATCGAGCGGCGCCACGACCCCGCGGCGTACAAGGTGGCCTGCACGCACGCCGTCCTGCCGACCGCGACGCCGACGATCGAGCGGCTGGGGCTGGCGCCGCTCCTCGCCGAGCGCGGCGTGCCGCGGACGCAGGCGGAGTTCTGGACGCCATACGGCGGATGGATCCGCCTTCCCGACGACGTCCCCGACGGTTGGGGCGTCACGCGCCGCACGCTCGACCCGCTCCTGCGCGAGCTTGCCGTGAGCACGCCGGGGGTCGAGTTCCTGCCGGGGTGGACGGCGAAGCGGGTCCGCGCGGAGCGCGGTCGGCCCGCCGGCGTCGAGGTCGAGGACCGCGGCCGCCGCACGCTGGCGGTCCGCGCACGCCTCGTCGTCGGGGCCGACGGCCGCGACTCGACGGTGGCACGTCTCGCGCAGGTCCCCGGCCGCGTCCGGCCGCACAACCGCTTCTTCTACTTCGCCTACTGGCGCGGCGTCGAGCCGCCGACCACGGCGCTGCGGCTGTGGTTCTTCGATCCCGACGCCGCCGCGCGGTTCCCGAACGAGGACGACCTCACCGTGCTCGTCGTCACCTACCACCGGTCCCGGCTGGCGGAGGTCCGCGCCGACCTGGAGGGTTCCTACATGCGACGGCTGGCGACCCTGCCCGACGCGCCGAGCCTGGCCAACGCCGAGCGCGTCTCGAAGCTCATCGGCAAGCTCGAGGTGCCGAACGTCATCCGGCCCGCGGCGCGGCCGGGGGTGGCGTTCGTGGGCGACGCGGCGCTGGCGGCCGATCCGACGCTGGGGGTGGGGCTGACGTTCGCGTTCCGGAGTGCCGAGTGGCTTGTCGACGAGACGACCGGCGCGCTCCGCGGCGGCGACCGCGAGCTGGACGCGGCGCTGCGCCGGTACCGGCGCAGGTTCGCGTGGCGCCTGGGGCCGCACCACCTGCAGATCGCCGACTTCGCGACCGGACGGAAGAGCCGGTGGGACGAGCGCCGGTTCTTCCGGGCTGCCGCCGGCGACCTCGACGTCGCGCGGGCGATGGGGGAGGTCCTCACGCGCGAGCGCTCGCCGGTGCGCCTGCTGGACCCGCGGGTCACGGCCCGGGTCTTCCTCCCGCGGCGGTCGGCCGCCTGACGTCAGGCGGGCGCGGGCAGCCCGAGCACGCCCGCGACGGCGCGGGCGGCCAGCAGCTCGTCGTGCGGCGCGTGCCCGGCCAGCCCGATGACCGCGCCCTCGAGCGCTCCCATGAACGCCGACGCGACGGTCCGTGCCGGCGGGCCGGGCGGGATCGACCCGGCGCTGCGGCCGGTCTGGACGAGGCGGGCGACACGCTTGATCCCCCCTTGCGAGATGCGCTCGATCTCCCGCCCGACCGGGTGGCCGTCCTGGCCGCCGAACTCGACCTTCAGCGCCATGACGACGCGGGCGATGTCGCGGCGGCAGAACACGGCGTGCCCGCGCGCGAGCGCTAGGAGCTCCGCGACCGGATCCGGCTCCCGCCGGGCGGGCGCGCTCACCTCCCGCATCCAGTTGTCGTGGACCCACTCGACGACCGCGAGCGCGAGGTCGTCCTTGTCCCTGAACTGGTGGTAGAGCGCGCCGCGGGTGTAGCCGGCCTCGCGCGCCACCTCCTCGAGCTTGACGTTGCCGTAGCCGTAGCGGGAGAGCCCGCGCGCGGCGGACTCGAGCAGCGCTCCGCGCGTGCGGGCGCGTCGCTGGGCCTGCGTGGAACGCGGTCGTGAGATACGTACATCCATGTATGTATCTATGATACCGTTCGCGCGGACATGAACGTTCCCCTGATCGTCGCCGGGTCCCTCGCCGTCTTCGGCGCGAGCGTCCACGGCATCGGAGGCGAGCTGTGGGTGGTGAGGAAGCTGTCGACCGAGACGCTGGCTCCGAGCCGCTTCGGCGGCCCGCGGATGACCAAGGCGATGATCCACGCGACGTGGCACATGACGACCTTCGCCTTCCTCACGCTCGGATGCGCGCTCCTGGCGGCGGGCACGGTGCTCGACGGCGACGCGGCGCGCGGGATCGGCGTGGTGGCCGCCGCCGCGTTCACGGGCTTCGGCCTGCTCGCGGTGGCCGCAGGAGCCTTCTACACGCGATCGCCTCGCACGCTGCGCCGCCATCCCGGTCCCCTCGTGCTCACCGCCACCGGGCTGCTCGCGTGGTGGGGCGCCGCTCTCTGAGCAGGTCCGGCGTGTCGTCATGCAGTGCAATCGACGCGCCACGTAGTCGCCGCGGTTACATTCCGCGCGATGGGCACGAAGCGCCTGGCGCTCGGCGTGTGGGTCGCGCTCTCGTTCGCGATGCTCGGGGGCGGCGACGCGTACGCGAAGTCCCCGGCCGAGTGCGGCCCGAACGACCGGCCGGAGACCGCCCTCCAGGGGCAGGTGCCGATGGCCGACCGGGCGAGCGGCCGCTCCGAAGAGGGCTACACGTGCAATCTGGAGGAGGTCGGGTTCATGCCGAGCTCCTCCTTCGCGAACTTCGACACCTACGAGAACTGCGCGTACTACAGCGACACCATCGGCGCGTTCAACGCGGAGGGCGGGACGGTCGTGGTCGACGTCTCCGATCCGCGCAAGCCGGTCCAGACCGCGTACCTGACCGAGCGCGCGGCCGCCAACGCCGGCGAGTCGCTGCGCGTGCACCCCGAGCGGGGCCTGCTCGTCGCCGACCGCTACTTCCTCGCGCAGGGCGTGAGCAACTTCGACGATCCCGACGCCAACCGCGCGCTCGCGGTCTACGACATCTCGCAGGACTGCCGGAAGCCGAAGCTGCTCGCCGACGTCGTCATGCCGTCCGCCGTCGGCCACGAGGGCTGCTTCCAGCCCGACGGGATGGTCTATTACATGGCGAGCACGGACACGATCACGCCGATCGACATCTCCGATCCGACGAAGCCGAAGCAGCTGTCGGAGCCGCAACCGCTCGGGATCCACGGCTGCTCGACGAGCGAGGACGGCAACCGCGCGTATCTCGCCGACATCGGGACCGCCAAGCTGCTGGTCGCCGACACCAGCGAGGTGCAGGCGCGCAAGGAGAACGCGCAGATCAAGGTGATCGGCGAGCTGCCGACGCCGGGCAACGACGGCCAGCAGTCGACGATCCCGATCTTCTACGACGGCCGGCCGCACATCTTCAACTTCTCCGAGTACGCCGAGCTCGCCCAGTCGTGCACGCAGCGGCCCGACCGCGAGACGAACTTCGGCTACCCGATGATCGTCGACATCGCCGACGAGCGGAACCCGAAGGTCGTCTCGAAGATCTTCAACGAGGTCCACCTGCCGGACAACTGCGCCGCGGTCTCGGGCGACTCCGTGACCTTCCC
>DASZDF010000262.1:0-4403 GCA_035942275.1 Solirubrobacteraceae bacterium
CTCGACCGCCTCGCGCTCCGCGATGCCGAGGAAGCGGCCGCCGTCGTCGACGACCGGGTACCAGTCCCAGCCGCCGTCGCCGGCGAACCAGCGGTCGGAGGCCTCGATGACCGTCGTCGCCGCGGGCATCGTGAGCGGCTCACGATCCATGACGTCCTCGACGCGGATCCCCTCGAGGCGGTCGGTCACGCGCGCGGTGACGACGGCGCTGCGGGCCGACGTCGCGATGAGGTAGCCGAGGACGATCCACCACAGGCCGCTGCCGGCGCTCCCGTCCTCGGACAGGAGCTCGTAGGCGCCCCAGCCGATGAGCAGGAAGCCGAAGCCCTGGCCGAGGCGGGCGGCGAAGATCGTGCCCTTCGCGCGGTCGGAGGTGATCCGCCAGGCCAGCGCCCGCGCGAGGCGGCCGCCGTCGAGCGGGAACGCGGGGACGAGGTTGAAGACGAGCAGCAGGGCGTTCATCGAGCCGAGGAACGCGACGAGCAGCTCGACCGGCGACGGGTTGAAGCCGGCCTCGAGGCGCGCGAGGTCGACCGCGCGGTCGGCGCCGACGACGAGCACGGCGACGCCGAAGCACAGCGCGACGATGAGGAGGGTGACGAGGGGGCCCGCCGCGGCGACGCGGAACTCCTCGCCGGGCGTCCGGCTGTCGCGGCTGAGTTTGGCGAGCCCGCCGAACAGCCACAGGTCGATGCCCTGGACCTCGATCCCCTCGCGCCGGGCGGCGAAGGCGTGGCCCAGCTCGTGAGCGAGCAGCGAGACCCAGAACAGGATCGCGGCGCCGACGGCGACGAGGTAGGCCTGGGTGCTCGAGCCGCCGAGCGCGTCCTGGAACGACCCCGACAGCAGCCAGATGGCCAGGAACAGGATGATGAACCAGCTCGGGCTGGCGCCGATGCGAATCCCGAAGATGCGGACGAGCTGGATCGAGCCGCCCTCGCCGAACATGCGATCCAGTCTAGGGGCGCGGCGCTTCCGCGCCTCGCGTGCGGGCTACGGCCCCTCGGCCATCGGGGTGGAGGTCGGGCCTCCGACGACGGGCGGGGCGTCCTCCTCCTCGGGCCACGTGAGCAGGTCGATGCGGAGCGTGCGCGGGGCCTGGTAGGAGCCGCTGCGGCCGTGGTAGGCCAGCCACTCCTGGCCCTTCGGCCCATCGATCACCATGCCCCCGCCGACGCTGAAGACGTCGGCGGTGCTGGTGAGCACGCGGCCGGTGCGGGTGAACGGCCCGGTGGGCGACGGGGCGGTCGCGTGCCCCATGCCGTAGGCGCCGGTCCAGGCGCCGCCCGAGTACAGGAGGTGGTAGGTGCCGTCGCGCTCGACGACCCACGGGTTCTCGACGACCGGCGCCCACGGCGCCTGCTCCCAGGTGTCGGGCAGGCCCCGGAAGAGCGGGACGCGCGGCGCGCTCGCCGTGAGGAGGTCGCCGGCGAGCGGGATGACCGACATCTCGGGCGCGAGGACGCACTCCTCGTCGCACGCCCAGTCGGTCGAGACGTAGAGGTACGCCTGGCCGTCGGTGTCGACGAACGGAGCGGGATCGATGTTGCCGTAGCCGTCGTCGTCCCCGCAGCCGATCGGGCTGCCGCTCGCGTCCTCGAGCGGGCCGCGGTCGGTGAACGGGCCCGCGGGCGTGGCGGACGTCGCGACGCCGACGCAGTTCGTCCGCGGCCCGAAGACGTCGCTGAGCGCGACGTAGAAGAGGACGAAGCCGTCGGCGGTCTTCGCGACGCTCGGCGCCCACGGATGCCACTCGTCCCCCGGCACCGCCCACGTCGGCTTGGCCGCCAGCGCGCTGCCGGCGCGCGTCCAGTGGACGAGGTCGGGGGAGCGGAGGATCTGGAAGCGGTCGAGGGTCCCGTACGCCCAGTACTCGCCGTCCTCGCGCAGGACCGTCGGGTCCGGGAACTCGTTCGCGGCGACCGGGTTGAGGTAGCCGCCCGGCGGGACGACCGGCGGTTGTGGCCCGGGCTCCGGCTCGGCGGGCGGGGCGGGCGGCGGGTCCGGCGCCGGCGGCGGGTCCGGCGCGCGGTCGGGTCTCGGATCGGGCGGGAGCACGGACGGCGGAAGCGGGGGCGGCGGAGCGGCGAGGGTCGTGAAGCGGCCCTCGCGTCGCGCGCGCCTCCCGGCGACGAGGCGGAAGCGATAGAGGGTCGACGGGCGCAGGAACGCCAGGCGGACCGACAGCGTCCTCCCGCGGCGGACCCACCGCGGCGTCGTGCGCCGCCAGCCGCCCCGCTCGGTCCGCCACGAGAAGTGCACGGGCCCGCGGACCTTCGGCACCACGGCGACCAGCGTGGCGGCGTCGTGGGTGACGTCGCGCGCGAGCGGCGCGGCCTGCGCGCCGTCCGGGAGGCCGAGCGCGGCCGGCACGGCGAGCATCGCGATCCACCGCCGCCTCATCCTCACCCATCGGCGGGCGGAGGGTGGAAGCTTGAGCGCTAGGGCCGTCTACGCGGCCTGCGGCACGTGCCGGTCGACGATGGCGCGGAAGTCGGTGCCGGCCGGGAGCGTCCCGTACGCGAGGACGCCGTCGCCGGCGAGGCGCGACGCGCAGAACGCGTCGGCGACCGCGGGCGGCGCGTGGCGCACGAGCAGCGAGCCCTGGAGCGCGAGCGCGAGGTGCTCGACGACGCGGCGGGCGCGGACCTCGAGCGTCTCGGGGTCGGCGAAGCCGTCGCGCAGCCGCCGCACGAACGCGTCGAGGCGCTCGTCGGCGCCCTCGGCCTCGCCCACCTCGGTCAGGAACGCGTCGAGCGCCTCGGGCTGCTTGACGAGCGCGCGCAGGACGTCGAGCGCGTTGACGTTGCCCGCGCCCTCCCAGATCGAGTTCAGCGGGGCCTCGCGGTACAGGCGCGGCATCCCCGACTCCTCGACGTAGCCGTTGCCGCCCAGGCACTCCATCGCCTCGAAGGCGTGACCCGGCAGCCGCTTGCACACCCAGTACTTGCCGATCGCGGTCGCCAGGCGCTTGAAGGCGGTGTCCTCCTCGTCGTACGCGCGCGCCAGGCGCATCGCCAACGCGGTCGCCGCCTCGCTCTCCACGCAGAGGTCGGCGAGGACGTTCTGCATGAGCGGCTGGTCGACGAGGCGCTTGCCGAACGCCTCGCGGTGCGCGGTGTGCCACGTCGCCGCGGCGACGCCGGCCCGCATCCCGGTCGCGCTGCCGATCACGCAGTCGAGCCGCGTGTGGGCGACCATCTCGATGATCGTCGGCACGCCGCGGCCCGCCTCGCCGACGAGGCGGCCCCACGTCTCGTGGAACTCGACCTCG
Source organism: Solirubrobacteraceae bacterium (assembly GCA_035942275.1). Classification (GTDB taxonomy): domain Bacteria; phylum Actinomycetota; class Thermoleophilia; order Solirubrobacterales; family Solirubrobacteraceae; genus CADCVT01. The sequence goes on from DASZDF010000262.1 coordinate 3,275, forward strand.
GAGGAGGCGTTGGACCGGTTGCCCAGCTTGGCCTTCAGCCGCTGGAGGCGGAACGTGTTGCGCGTCCCGTCCGGCAGCATGCGCGGGACGGCGAAGCAGGAGACGCCCTCGTCGGTCTTCGCGAGGACGAGGAAGAGGTCGCACATCGGCGCGCTGCAGAACCACTTGTGGCCGGTCAGCGCGTACTCGTCGCCGCCGAGCGGGCGCGCGGTCGTCGTGTTCGAGCGGACGTCCGAGCCGCCCTGCTTCTCGGTCATCGCCATGCCGCACTTCGCCGACGTCTTGCCGGGCCGGTCGAGCACCGGGTCGTACGCGGGCGCGGTCAGCCGCGGGACCCACTCCTCGTAGAGCTCGGGCGCGTGGCGCAGCGCGGGCACCGCCGCGAAGGTCATCGTGATCGGGCAGCCGTGCCCCGCGTCGGCCTGGCCGCTGCACATGTACATCGCCGCGCGCGCGACGTGGCCGTTCTCGTCGCGGTGGTTCCACGGCAGCGCGTGCAGCTCGTGCTCGGAGGCCTGCTGCATGAGCATGTGCCAGGCCGGGTGGAACTCGACCTCGTCGATCCGGTTGCCGTAGCGGTCGTGCGTGACGAGCTTCGGCGGGAACTCGTTCGCCTGGCGCCCCCACGTCTGCGCGCACTCCTCGCCCCACGCCTGGCCGACCTCCCCGACGCGCGTGCGCGCCCAGCCGCCGCCCTCGCGCTCCAGCGCTTCGACGAGCGGGACGTTCGTCGTGAACAGGTTCGCGCCCTCGAGCGGCGGGACCTGGTTCGTGACCTCGTGGGTGGTGAACGGACCGGTGAACGCGTCGATGGCCATGCGCTGAAGCGTACGCCCGGCGGTCGTGAGACGCTTCGGACATGCGGGGTTCCGGCTTCGCCGAGGCCATGCCACGGCGCCTGTACCGGATGCGTCCCGACCGGTACCTCGAGGCGACCGCGGCGTCGATGGCCGCGCTCGGGGTCGCCAACGGCGCGATCGGCGTCGCGACGGTGGCGCTCTACGTCGACGGGACCGTCGGCGAGTTCGCGCTGCTCGCCGCCGCCTCGATCGTCTGGTACCTCGCCGACGCTGCGCTGACGGCGCGCGCGCTCATGCGCGCGGGCGCGCCCGTCCGCGCGTGGCTGCGC
>DASZDF010000263.1:0-15931 GCA_035942275.1 Solirubrobacteraceae bacterium
CCTCGATCCCGCGTGGCGGCCGCGGAGGGTCGCCGATCGCAGCTGGGCTGACTACGCCGGCTGCGCCGACCGCGCGCCCTTCGCCGTCACCGTGGTGATCGGCAGCCCAAGCACCTGCAGGCGGCGCGGGACGTCCATGTGCAGCCAGCGCGAGACCCGCGGCGAGAGCGTCGAGATGATGATCTCGTCGAAGCCGTGGAGGTTGATCGCGTCCTGGATCGCCTCGATCGGCGTCGACGACCCGACGAGCCCCTCGACGCGGCCGCCCGCGGCCTCCTCCAGCAGCGGCAGCGCCAGCTCGAGGATGTCGCGCGTCTCGTCGTCCGGCGCGTCCTCGGGGTCCGCGACGCGCGTGATCCCGTGCACGGCCTTCGGGATCAGCAGGGTGAACGCGGCGTCGCCCTTCTGGGCGCGCTCGCGCACCGCATCCATCAACGCCGGCGTCGCGGCGGTCTTGTGCGCGACGACGAGGACCCGCTTGGGCTCGGTCATGGCACGGCGACGCTAGCGCGCCCCGGCCCCGGGGACAACCCCTCCCTCGGTGTCGCTCGTCAGCCGCTGCGCGAAGTAGACGGGGATGAACGACAGGAGGATCACGAACACCGCGACCACGTTCACGACCGGGAGCTGGTTCGGCCGCGACAGGTTCGAGAGGATCCAGATCGGCAGCGTCTGGTCCGGCCCCGCCGTGAACGTCGTGACGATCACCTCGTCGAACGACAGCGCGAAGGCGAGCAGCGCCCCCGCGAGCAGCGCGCTGCGCAGCGCCGGGAACGTCACGAACGCGAACGTCTGCCACGTGTTCGCGCCGAGGTCGGCGGACGCCTCCTCGAGCGAGCCGCCGGTCCTGCGCAGCCGCGCGACGACGTTGTTGTAGACGACGACGATGCAGAACGTGGCGTGCCCCACGATGACCGTGAACAGCCCGAGCGAGACCCCGAACGGCTCGAGGACCTCGCGGAACGTCGCGTTCAGCGCCATGCCCGTGACGATGCCCGGCAGCGCGATCGGGAGGATGACGAGGAACGAGATCGTCTCGCGACCGAAGAAGCGGTAGCGCGCGACGGCCATCGCCGCGAGCGTGCCGAGCACGAGCGCGATCGACGTCGCGCCGATCGCGGCCTTGACCGACAGCCACAGCGCGTCGCGCGCGCCCGGGTTGTCGATCGCCTTCTCGAACCAGTCGAGCGTGAAGCCCGGGATCGGCCACGTCTGGATGCGGTTCTCGTTGAACGCGTAGAGGACGATCAGGATCAGCGGGATGTAGATGAACGCGAGCGTGAGCCCGGTCCCGACCCGCAGGAAGATCCGCGTCCCGCGCGACAGCCGCATCTACAGCGCCTCGAACGCGCCCAGCCGCCGCGCGATCAGGAGGTAGACGATCATCACCGCGACCGGCACGGTCGCGAACGCCGCGGCGAGCGGCAGGTTGTTGGCGACGCCGACGTTGGCGTAGACCACGTTGCCGATGAACTGCGTGCTCGAGACGAGCCCCGGCGTGATGTAGTCGCCGAGCGTCAGCGAGAACGTGAAGATCGAGCCGGCCACGACGGCCGGCAGCACGAGCGGCAGGACGACCCGCCGGAACGTGTGCGCCGCGCCCGCGCCGAGGTCGCCCGACGCGTCGAGCACCGAGTTCGGGATCCGCTCCAGCCCCGCGTAGATCGGGATGACCATGAACGGCAGCCACAGGTAGCTGAAGACCAGCCAGGTGGCGGTGTTGCCGTAGCCGGGGCCGTCGACGCCGAGCGGCCCGAGCGCCCAGTTCAGGACGCCCTCCTCGGAGAGGATGAGCCGCCACGCGTAGACCTTCACGAGGTAGCTCGACCACAGCGGCATGAGCACCGCCACGACGAGCAGGGCGCGCACGCGCGGCGACGCGACCTTCGCCATGTAGAACGCGATCGGGAACGCGAGGATCGCATCGGTCACGGTCACCGCCGCCGCGATCGCGACGGTCCGCACGACGATGTCGCGGTAGACGTCGCCCTCGTAGATCGTCCGGAAGTTGTCGAACGACGTCTCCTTGACGATCTCGCCGGAGAACGTGTCGAGCTGCCAGAACGCCGCCACGAAGAGGACGACGAGCGAGCCGAGGTAGGCGATGACCAGCCAGCCGACCGGCCCCGCGAGCAGCAGGGAGAGCCGCAGGCGGGGCCGGCTGGCCAGCAGGGCGCTCAACTCAGCCCTTCACCTCCGTCCAGGCCTGGACCCATTCGGAGTAGTCCTTGCAGACGTTCCCTCGCTCGTCGCCGCAGTTCTTCGTCGGCGTCGTCCAGAACGCCACCTTCTCGAAGTACGGCTCGTCCTCCGCGTGGAAGATCTTGCAGTGGTCCTTGTTCGCCGTCTCGGCGCAGGACTTCTCGTTGGACGGGGCCTCCCCGAACCACTCCGCCACGCCGGCGTTCGCCTTCGGGCTGATGATGTGGTTCATCCACATGTAGGTGCAGTTCGGGTGCTTCGCCTTCGCGGCGATCATCCAGGTGTCCGACCAGCCGGTCGAGCCCTCCTTGGGCAGCGTCGTGCCGATCTTCACCTTCTTGTCCGCCTCGATGAGGTTGGCGATGACCTGCCAGGTCGTGCCGACCACCGAGTCGCCGTTGTTGAAGGCCGCCTGCTCCTTCGTGTAGTCCGACCAGTACTCGCCGATGATCCCCTTCTGCTTCTTCAGGAGGTCGATCGCGGCGGTGAACTGCTTCTCGTCGAGCTCGTAGACGTTCTCGATGCCGAGGTCGGGCTGGGTCGCCTTCAGGTACAGCGCGGCGTCCGCGATGTAGATCGGGCTGTCGTACGCCGTGACCTTGCCCTTGTAGGGCGAGTTCTCGTCCCAGACGACGCTCCAGCTGTCTGGCGCCGGCTTGACCTTCTCCTTGTTCCACATGAGGAGGTTCGCGCCGCGACCGTGCGGCACGCCGTACATCTGGCCGTCGATCGAGTTGTGCGGCTTGTCCTTCAGCGCCGCGAACACGTCCGCGTAGTTCGGGATGAGGTCGGTGTTGACCGGCGCGACGTCACCGCCCGCGATGAGGCGCAGCGTCGCGTCGCCCGAAGCCGACACGCTGTCGTAGTTGCCGGTGCGCATGAGCGTCACCATCTCGTCCGACGTGTTGCCGGTCTTGACGTTGACCTTGCAGCCGGTCTCCTTCTCGAAGCCCGACACCCAGTCGACCTTCGGGTCGGTCGAGCCGTCCTCGACGTAGCCGGCCCACGCGATCAGGTCGACGCGACCCTCGCCTTCGCCGAGCTCCGCCAGCGGCTTCAGGTCGCCCGGCGGCTGGACCTGCGCCGTGGACTCGCTCGTGGCCGCGCCGCCCGTGCTGCCGCCGCCGCCGTCGTCGTCGTCGTCTCCGCAGCCCATCGCGCCGAGCGCGAGCGCTGCGCTGATGGCGAAGACCGCCACCATGAATCGATGCTCTCTCACTGCCTCTCCTCCGTTTCGGAGATGGCGGACGCCTGCGCGTCGCGCCACGCAACGTTGACCTTCCTCCCAGGTGCCTCGAGCGCCTCCGAAGAGGTCGTCTCGAGGTTCTGCCGGACGACCTGCAACGTCCCGCCGCGGTCGAGCTCGACCACGTACTTCGTGACCATCCCCGCGTAGGCCGACGAGACGATCCGGCCCCCCTCGACGTGCCAGCCGTCCCCGTCGGCGGCCTCGCCCTCCCCGAGCATGTGGACCTTCTCGGGCCGCACGGTGAAGCGCCGCCCGTCGCGCTCGAGGACGTTCGAGACGCCCACGAAGCCCGCGACGAACTCTGTCGCGGGGTGCTCGTAGACCTCCTCGGGCGAGCCGACCTGCTCGATCCGCCCGTCGTTGAACACGGCCAGGCGGTCGCTCATCGTCAGCGCCTCCTCCTGGTCGTGCGTGACGTACACGAAGGTGATCCCGACCTCCTGCTGGATGCGCTTGAGCTCGATCTGCATCCCCTGGCGGAGCTTCAGGTCGAGCGCGCCGAGCGGCTCGTCGAGGAGGAGGACCTGCGGACGGTTGACGATCGCGCGGGCGAGCGCGACGCGCTGGCGCTGGCCGCCGGAGAGCTGCCCGGGCTTGCGCGCGCCGTGGTCGGCGAGCTGCACCATCGCGAGCGCCTCGTGGGCGCGGCCGCGGCGCTCGGGCTTGCCGACCTTCTTGACCCGCAGCCCGTACTCGACGTTCTGGAGCACGGTCATGTGCGGGAAGAGCGCGTAGTCCTGGAAGACCGTGTTGACGTCGCGGGCGTAGGGCGGCTCGCGGGCGACGTCCTCGCCCTTGAGGAGCACCTCGCCCTCGTCGGGGATCTCGAACCCGGCGATCAGGCGCAGCGTGGTCGTCTTGCCCGAGCCGCTCGGGCCGAGGAGCGTGAAGAACTCGCCGCGCGCGATGTCGAGGTCGACGCCGCCGACCGCGACGACGTCGCCGTAGCGCTTGACCAGGCCGCGCAGTGCGATGTCGGGCGCCGCAGCGTCCTGTGGCGGCGTGGGGTCCGCCGTCTGGGTGGTACGAGCCGTCGAGGCCATCACTCCGTAACGGCGAACGTATTCGACGCAGAGGTGGCTAAGTAACCCGCCGGAACGGACAGTCTTCGGCCGTCCTGTGCGCCTCGACGGTGCGCGAGCAAGTTTCCCGCGCGCGCGGCGTTGAGGGCTACATGCGCTCCCTTCGCTCGCCCCTGCTCGCATTCGCGCTGCTCGCCCCGCTCGCGCTGGCGGCGCCCGCCACGGCCCACGACACGCTGTCCGCCTCGACCGCCGCCGACCGCTGGTCGGACCTGCAGCACGGTGGCCTGACGGGGTTCCAGGCGGCCACGACGGCGGAGCCGCATCCGCTGACCGGCGAGGGGTCGAACATGGAGATCGTCGCGAACGTGCCGGTGAGCTTCGGCTCGGACCTCGAGCTGCACGGCGACCTCGCGTTCGTCGGGTCGTACAACGAGGGCCTCGTCATCATCGACATCGCGGACCCGAGGAACCCGAGGCGCATCGGGCAGTTCGACTGCGGCGGCGGGTCGCAGTACGACGTGCAGCTGCATCCCGAGGCGCGCTACGCGCTCCTGACCACCGACAACTCGAACTCGAAGTGCCACAACGGCGACCAGGGCTCGATGGTCATCGACGTCTCCGACCCGGCGAACCCGCGCGAGGTGGCGTTCATCCCGATCGCGAACGACGCGGGAGCGAAGATCGGGTCGCACACGCACACGCTCGACTGGCCGTACCTCTACATCAACAACTACCCGACGAGCTACCACAAGCTCGAGGTGTTCTCGCTGGAGGACCCGGCGGCGCCGCGCAAGATCGGGCAGCTCGACTTCGGCGCCGGGGAGGACTCGATCCACGACTCGTGGGTCGACCACCGTCCGGACGGGCGGACGCTCCTCTACGCCGCCTCGATCGGCGCGACCGACGTCATCGACGTGACCCGGCCGTCGGAGCCGGTCCACCTCCAGCGGCTGGTCGATCCCGAGGTGACGATCAGCCACCAGGCCGAGCCGAGCTTCGACCGCGACACGCTCGTCGTCACCGACGAGTTCAGGGGCGGCCAGGACGCGCCGGCGTGCGGCCAGACGGCCGAGGCGACCGAGAGCCCGCTGCCGCCCGTGCCCAGCGCCGGCGACCCCGGCGACGTCGGGGCGATCCACTTCTACGCGCTCGGGGGCGACGGGCGCGTGCTCGGCGGCGTCGACGGGAAGCTCGGCACGTTCAACCTCCCGGCGCAGCAGAACGAGGGCGGCTGCACGGTGCACGTCTTCTGGCAGGCGCCGGCGCAAGACCGGCTCGTGACCGCGTGGTACGGGCGGGGCGTGCGGGTCGTCGACTTCGCGGACCCGACCGCTCCGCGGGAGCTCGGCTGGTACATCCCGACGGGCGCGAACATGTGGGCGGCCAAGCCGCACCGCGGCTACATCTTCACCGGCGACATCAACCGCGGGTTCGACGTGCTGCGCTACACCGGCGAGGGGTGGCCGGCCGGCGCGGGCGCCGCGGAGGAGCAGCGCCGCGCGACGCAGCGCAGCTTCCAGCCCGCCGGGGGCGCGGCGCCTCAGCGGCCGGACGGCGGGCCGGGTGGCGGCCCGGGTGGCGGGCCGTCGGTCACGCCGCAGCGGCCCTCCGGTCCGCGGACGGGCTCGTTCAACCTGACGAAGCGCGTGCGCATCCCGCGGGGCGTCGAGGAGGTCGTGCTGCGCGTGCGCGACCGGCGCAAGCGCGTGCTCGGGCTGCTGCGCTACCGCGTGCCGCGGCCGGGCATTCGCGTCCTGCGGGCGCGCGTCGCCGGGCGCGCGGCGCGCTACCGCTTCGACATCCGCCCGATCGGGCGCAAGCGGATCCTGGCGCGCGGGTCGTTCCGCGTGCGGGCGAACCCGCTCGTCAGCGTGCTGCTGCCGAAGGGGCGGCGGATCGTCGTCGCGCCGCGGGGGCAGAACACGGTGTCGTAGTCGCTCGTCGGTTCGAGTGGGCGGTCCCGGGCTCGAACCGGGGACCTCGCGCTTGTAAGGCGCGCGCTCTGGCCAGCTGAGCTAACCGCCCGCCGGGAGCGTAGCCTCGCGCACCATGGATCTCGGAATCGCGGGACGGGTGGCGATGGTGACCGGCGGGTCGCGCGGGATCGGGCGCGCGATCGCCGCGGAGCTGGTGGCGGAGGGCGCGTCGGTGGCGATCTCCTCGCGGTCTCCTGCCGAGGCCGCGGCGGAGCTCGGGGTCCTCGGCGTGGCGCACGACTCCTCGTCGCTCGAGGGGGTTGAGGCGCTGGTGTCGGAGGTCGAGTCGTCGCTCGGGCCGATCGACATCCTCGTGACGAACACCGGCGGGCCGCCGCCGGGGACAGACCCCCTGGCGTTCCCGCGCTCGCAGTGGGAGGAGGCCTACCGGACGCTCGTGCTGCACCCGATGGCGCTCGTCACCGCGGTGCTGCCGGGCATGCGCTCGCGCGGGTGGGGGCGCGTGCTCAACGTCGCGTCGACGTCGGTGCGCGAGGTGCTCCCGCACCTGATGCTCTCGAACTCCCACCGTGCGGCGACGCTCGCGGCGTGGAAGACGGTCGCGCGGGAGGTGGCCGCGGACGGCGTCACCGTGAACACACTTCTGCCCGGGCGGATCGGGACCGACCGGCTGTTCTCGCTGTCCGGCTCCCGGGAGGCGGCGCAGGCGGCCGCGGCGGCCGACGTCCCGGCGGGGCGCGTCGGCGCCCCCGAGGAGATGGGCGCCGCGGGCGCGTTCCTGTGCTCGGAGCGGGCGAGCTACATCACCGGCGTCGCGCTGCTCGTCGACGGCGGCCTGACAAGATCGGTCTGATGCCCGATCTCGTCTGTCCCAAATGCCAGTCGCCGATGCGCTCCTACGAGCGCAACGGCGTGACCGTCGACCAGTGCACCGGCTGCCGCGGCGTGTTCCTCGACCGCGGCGAGCTCGAGCGGCTGGTCGATGCCGAGGGCGCGTACTACGAGCGAGCGGACACGCCCGCCCCGGAGCCCCGGCGCGAGGAGCGTCCGCGCGAGCATGAGCAACACCGCGACCGCGACGACTGGCGCCCGGGCTATGGCCACTCGCACGGCAAGCGCAAGAAGAAGAAGAGCTTCCTCGACGACGTCTTCGACTTCGGCTGATCGGCACGCCCGCGGCACGGGCGCCCTCCCCGGCGCGGCGATCAGCGTTGGCGTGCGTCGGGGACTTCCCACGGCCGAGGCGGCCGAGCGGCGTCGCGGCTGCGGTCGTCGCAGGCGCCGAACCGCGCGTAGTTCCTGCGGGCCTGGTTGAGCGACAGACCGTTCGGTCCGCTGATGCCGTCCGGTTCCTCTCGATCAAGCTCGTCGTCTTCCCACCAGCAGACCAAGCAGATGTCGTAGCCGCCGGGCTCCTCGATGGTGAGACTCTCGCAGCACGGGCACGGGAGTCGCACGCGCGTGGGGTCGTACGACGTTTTCGCCGCCAGACGCGGGACGCGCGTGGCGACGGTCTGCAGGGTCCACCGTTCGCCGTCGGGCTCCTTCGGCTCCCCGTCGCCGCGCGACTCCGCCTCGCCGAGCTCCTTGCCCGTCAGGCGCTCGTATGCGCCGGCGGTCGCCGTCGAGATCCAGACCTCCTCCTCCTCGCCGCTGTCCCAAGCGACGTCGAGGTCGGCTAGAGCGTCCGGGTCGCGCAGCACCTGCTCGAAGGTGCTCCGGCCCAGCGCGATCAGCCGATCGCGGAAGCCGTGGAACGCCCAGTCGTCGCATCCGCTGCGCAGCACCCAGGCAGCGGCCCAGACGTCCCAGTTGTAGGCGTCGCGCGCGAGCGCGTCCCAGGTGCCGTCGAAGTCCAGGACGCCGTCCGCGGTCAGCGAGGACAGCATCGCGGTGAGCGTTTCGTCGAACCCGTCCGGATCCTCCGTGGCGCGAGGTCGGGGTCTGCTCGACGATGCTCCAGAACCGCTCGGGATCCATCGCCGACAACGTACGCGAGCACGGTGGCATGTGACCTAGTACCCCCAGCGGGGATCGAACCCGCGATCTCCTGCGTGAAAGGCAGGCGTCATAACCACTAGACCATGGGGGCTGGTGGCTCGCCAGTCTACGCGGGATCGTCCGGTTGCGACGCGAACATGTGTTCGCCATGACGATCGTCGAGCAGGCCGAGGCGCGACGCCTTCGCGCGGAGGAAGGTGAGTCGATCAGGGAGATCGCCGCGCGGCTCGGAGTCGCCCCCTCGTCGGTGAGCGCGTGGGTGCGCGACGTCCCGCTCTCCGCGGAGCAGGCTCACGCCCTCGCCGCGCGGAACCCAGCGTTCAACCGGCAGCACAGGGGCCAGCAGACAATCGCGCGCCGCGCCCGCACACGCCGGAGCGCCGCGCAGGCCGACGGACGAGAACGCGCTCGCCGCGGCGACCCGCTGCACCTCGCCGGCTGCATGCTCTACTGGGCCGAAGGCACGAAGCAGCACCAGCGGCTCTGCTTCGTCAACTCGGACGTCCGGATGATGCAGCTCTTCGTCCGCTTCCTCCGCGAGTGCTACGAGGTTCCGGGCGACGTGATGCGGTTCTCGTGCAACTGTCACCTCGGCAACGGGCTGACGCTCGACGAGATCGAGTCGTACTGGCTCGCGGCGTTGAGCCTGCCGCGCAGCTGTCTGCTGGCCGCCGCCGTCAATCGTCCCTCGCGTGCGTCGCGTCGCCGCCGCCGGACGCTGCCGTACGGCACGGGCCGTCTGGTCGTGCACTCCGTCGACGTCGCCCAGAGCGTCTACGGCGCGATCCAGGAGTACGGTGGGTTCGAGGAGCCGGCGTGGCTTCGGTGAGCTACTGTCGCCCTTGTCGCCCCCGTAGCTCAGCTGGTAGAGCGGCGGATTTTTAATCCGATGCGCGCAGGTTCGACCCCTGCCGGGGGCATGTCAGGCGCGGGCCGGCGTGCGGCGGCGGGACGAGCGCTTGCGGAGCGTCTCGACGAGGAGGTCGATCGAGCGGTGGAGTTGGTCGATCGTCGCGTCCTCGACCCGGCGGACTCCCGTGGCCTTGTTGAGCCAGGCGTTGATCTCGCGGTGGCTTCGGCCGTCGAGGCGGCGCAGCTCGGAGACGAGGCGGTGACGCTCGGCTCGCAGGTCGGCTCGGCGCTCGAAGGCGGACGGGGCGGGCTCGGGGTCGCCCGCGGGGCCGCTCGCGATGATCGGTGTCGGGGCGCGGGGCGGTACGCCCGGCTCGGCGAACAGCGCGAGCTGGGGGACGACGTCCGCGGCGAGCGGGACGAACGGCGCCTCGGAGGGCTCGGTCTCGGTCCGCCGGGCGCGCTCGAGCGCCTCGTCGTCGAGCAGCCCGTCCGCGGCCTCGTCCGGCGGCTTGAGCATGTGGCGCAGCTCGGTCTCGACGTCGGCGGCGAGCGCCCGCAGCCCTCCGTCGGCCGGGAGGAAGACGTGGCTGAGCTCGACCGGGCGGCCCGGGATGACCCTCACGAACCTCCCGACGATCTGGCGGAAGATCAGCGGCGTCTTGGCGACCGTCGAGTAGACGCCGACGCGCAGCCGCGGGATGTCGACGCCCTCGGAGACCATGTTCACCGCGACGATCCACGGGTCGCGGCCGCGGCGGAACGCCTCGAGCTTGCGATGCGCGTTCGCCTCGGTGTGCAGGACGACGATCGGCGCCGCTCCCGTGATCTCCCCGAGCGCCTTGGCCACGGCGCGGGCGTGCGAGGAGTCCGCGGTGACGACGAGCCCGCCCGCGTCGCGGTGCCCGCCGCCCCGGATCTCGAGCAGCTTCGCGTGCGCCGCGCGGAGGATTCGCGGCAGGCCGTCCGGCAGCTCGGTCGAGATCGCGGTCCGGTAGCGGCGGCCGGCCTCGCGGGCGGTCAGGACCTCCCCGAACGACGTCTCGATGACGTCGTCGCCCGACCGCCACTGGAGCGTCCCGTCGTAGGGCACGAACGCGACGCGCCGGCAGACGCCGTCGCGCACCGCGTCGGCGTACGTATACGAGACGTCCGGCACCGCGACCCCGTCGTCGTAGCGGACGCCGGGGATCGCCGCCTGGTCGGAGCGGAACGGCGTCCCCGAGAGCAGCAGCCACCGGCGCGCCTGCCCGAACGCCACGCGGAAGCCCTCGCCCCACGCGAGGTCGTCGCCGAGGTGATGCGCCTCGTCGGCGATGACGAGCGTCCCCGGGCCGCAGGAGCGCGCGTAGTCCGCCGGCGACATGGCCACCCGCGCGTACGTCAAGGAGACGCCCTGGAAGTCGCCCGGCGGCCGCAGCCCCGGCGCGTCGGGCAGCAGGTGCAGCCCCAGCCGCGCCGCCGCCTGCGCCCACTGGCGCGTCAGCGGCGTCGTCGGGCAGATCACCGCCACGCGGCGTGCCCGGCCCGCCCTCAGCTCCGCTGCCGCGAAGACGAGCGCGGGGTGCGTCTTGCCCGCTCCGGGCGCGGCGGAGATGAGGAACGAGCCCTGCTGCCAGCCCGCCATGTGGTCGAGGGCATGGCGCTGCCAGGGACGGAGGGTGGGTCCGGAGGGCGGCACGAAGGGACGGCAGTGTGGGACCCCGAGCGGACGGATCGAAGATGCCGGTCCGGTACGCTCGCACAGCATGAGGGGTCGCTTGAGCGCTGTGGTGCTCGTGGCGGCGGCCGCGACCGCCGTGCAGCTCGGGGCCGGCGCGCAGACCGCCTCCGCGGCCTGTCCCGAGGCGGCGGTCCTCAACGGCGTCGTGTACTACGGCGGGCCCGCGCCCGACGGCCTCAGGCTCGGGCGGGAGGTGCGCGGCGGGGTCATCCCGGGGTGCAACGACAGCGTGCACATCGACGAGAACGGACAGCGGGTCGGCGAGCCGGAACGCGACACGCCCGTTCGCATGCGGCGGATCCGGGACGTGGCCGCGCAGATCGCCGTCACCGTGCCCGACCGGCCCGGGCGGATCTTCCTGGCCGTGGGCTTCCTCCTCGAGCTGAGGTCGCATCCACTCCACCGTGAGCTCAGCAGCGGCCAGCAGCACGACCGCACGCGCTGCGGCGCGCGTGAGGTGCGGAAGGGCCCGCTCCGGTGGACGCCGGGCTGGGGCGTGCGGTTCGCGATCGGCGACACGGACCGGGCGAAGGACATCGAGGTGGACCGGCTGACGCGCGTCGAGGGCGCGCCGCGGGTCCAGGGCACGCCGCGGTTCACCAGGGGCGACCGCCTCACCGTCCACGGCCGCCGCTGTGGGCAGTCCTTCGTGGCGGATCGCATCCGCGTCGACGCGGGGTGAGCACCACCCGGCCCCCGCGGCCGGGCCCGAGCACGATCCCCCGCCGCCCCACCCGCTCGCGCTGCGCGCCCGCCGGCTCCCACGCGAACGACCGCGCCATCTCGGTCAGCACGCCGCGTGCCTCGAACTGCGCGAACGCAGCGCCGATGCACCGCCGGACGCTCCCCCCGAACGGGAACCACGGCCCGACCGGCGGCCGCACGCCGCCGGCGAAGCGGTCGGGCCGGAAGGCGTCCGGGTTCTCCCAGAGGTCCGCCCGGCGGTGGATCACCGTCGTGCACGGGGCGACGGTGGTCCCCGCCGGGAGCGAGAACTCGTCGAACCGCGCCGCCTCGCGCAGGCGCCGGACGACCAGCGGAACCGGCGGCCACAGCCGCAGGGTCTCGGTCACGACGGCGTCAGCCCAACCGTCCTCGCCGGCGGCGAGCCGGTCCTGGGCGCTCGGGTCGCGCGCCAGCTCGTGCACCGCCCAGGAAAGGAGCGCGGACGTCGTCTCGTGGCCCGCGACGAGCAGCGTTACGAGCTCGTCGCGCAGCTCTTGGTCGCTGAGCGCGCCCGCGGTGAGGAGCAGCGAGAGGACGTCGTCGCGCTCGGCCACGTCGCCCGCCGCGCGACGCCGCGCGATCTCCGCCAGCACGTCCTCGTCGACCGCGGCCAGCTGACGCCGGAACGAGGCCATCCGCTCGAGCCGCTCCGGCCCGAGGTAGGTGAAGATCAGCGCGGCGCGCACGCCGCTGAGCCACGACAGCGTGCGTCGCACGTTCGTGCGCAGCCGCTCCATCCGCGCCCCCTCCTCGACGCCGAACACCGCGCGGAGGATCACGTCGAGCGTGATGGCCTGCATCCCGGCCAGGACACTGACCGGCCGCCCCGCCGGCCAGCGCTCGAACTGCCGGCGCGCCGCCTCCGCGACGATCGGCGCGTAGGCGCGCATCCGGTCGCCGTGGAACGGCGGCAGGACGAGCCTGCGCCGCGCCAGGTGCTCCTCCCCGTCCAGGAGCAGCACGTTGCGCGCGCCGATGAGCGGGCGCAGCGGCGCGTTGGCGACGCCCGAGTCGGCGTCCTGCGGGCCGAGCGCGAACGTCGCCTTCACGAGGTCCGGGTGCGCCAGCATCACCCACGTCTGGCCGGTCACGCGGACGGTGAAGACGTCCCCGTGCCGTCGCTGCGCCGCGCCGAAGAACCCGTACGGGTCGAGCCCGTAGTGGAGGGACTGCACGGCGCCCGGCGCCCGGGGACCGGGCGGGAGGGCGGCCATGCGGAGAGGCTACGGCGTCGTCTGCGTCTGGGTGATGTCGGGCTGCTCCTCGCCCGTCGAGCCCAGCGTCGTCGGTCCGGTCTCGACCGTCTGCGGGCCCTGGGACGTGTTCCCGGGGTTGCCGCGCTCGACGTTCTCGCGGCCGCCCTCGTCGTCGCCGCACGCGGCGAGGCCGAGGCTGAGCCCGAGGGCGCCCGCGGCGAGCGTCGCGGCGATGCGGTGGCGGGGAGGCATGCCCCCACGCGTACCCACGGCCCGCCGCGTGAAACCGGACGGCTAGTGCCGGAAGTGGCGGCGGCTCGTGAAGACCATCGCGACGCCGGCGTCGTCGGCCGCGGCGACGACCTCGGCGTCGCGCACCGACCCGCCCGGCTGGATGATCGAGCTCACGCCCTGCTCGATCGCGAGCTGCGGCCCGTCGGCGAACGGGAAGAACGCGTCGGAGGCGAGCGCCGCGCCCTCCAGCGACTCCACGCGACTCTTCTCGACCGCGAGCCGGACGGAGTCCACGCGGCTCATCTGCCCGGCGCCGATCCCCGCCGTCGCGAGGTCCTTGCTCAGCACGATCGCGTTGGACTTCACGTGCTTGCAGACCTTCCACGCGAAGAGGAGCTCGCCCCACTCCGGCTCGCTCGGGTGCCGCTTCGTGACGACCTGCATCTCGGCCCGGTCGGTGACGTCGGCGTCGCGGTCCTGTACGAGCAGGCCACCGAGGACCTGCTTGAGGTCGCGCTCGCCCGCGAGCGGGACGCGCCGCTCGTTGTCCTCGAGGATGCGCAGGTTCTTCTTGCGGTCGCGCAGCAGCTCGAGCGCCGCCTCGTCGTAGCCGGGCGCGAAGAGGACCTCCACGAACTGCTCGACGAGCTTCTCGGCGAACGCGAGGTCGACGGGGCGGTTGACGACGACGATCCCGCCGAACGCGCTGACCGGGTCGGCGGCGAACGCGCGCTCGTAGGCGTCCTGCCCGGTGCGGCCGACCGCCGCCCCGCACGGGTTGTTGTGCTTGACGATCACGCACGCCGGGACCTCGAACTCGCGCGCCACCCTGCGCGCGCCGTCGAGGTCGAGCAGGTTGTTGAACGACAGCTCCTTGCCGTGATGGTGCTGGCGGACCATCGAGAGGACGTGCATCCGCGCCCCGACCTGCGCGTAGTACGCCGCGCGCTGGTGGGGGTTCTCGCCATAGGGGAGGTCGAGGACCTTCTCGTACGCACGCACGTAGAGGTCCGGGAAGTCCTCGTTGCGCTCGGCGAACCAGCGGGCGATGCTCGTGTCGTAGCGGGCGGTGTAGGCGAACGCCTCGGCGGCCAGCGCCTCACGGGTCTGCGGCGCGAGCGCGCCGTCGCTCATCCGCATCTCCTCGATGACGGCGTCGTAGCTCTCGGGCGACGTCACGACCGCGGCGTACGCGTGGTTCTTCGCGGCGGCGCGGATCATCGTCGGGCCGCCGATGTCGATGTTCTCGATCACCTCGGCGTCCGGGACGCCTCGCCGGGCCGCCGTGCGCTCGAACGGATAGAGGTTCACGCACACGAGGTCGACCGGCTCGATGTCGTGGTCGGCCAGCGCCTGCTGGTGCTCGGGGTGCTCGCGGACGGCGAGCAGGCCGGCGTAGAGCTTCGGGTGCAGGGTCTTGACCCGGCCGTCCATGATCTCCGGGAAGCCGGTGTAGTCGGTGATCGAGCGGACGTCGACGCCGGCCTCGGTGAGCGCGCTCGCGGTGCCGCCGGTCGAGACGATCTCGACGCCGAGCTCCGCGAGGCCGCGGGCGAACTCGACGACGCCGCGCTTGTCGCTGACCGAGAGGAGCGCGCGCCGCACCTTCACCGGGGCGGCGGTCGCCGCCGTGAGGGGCTGGGCGTGAGCCACGGGCGCAGACGATACGCCGTGTGCGTGTCGGTTGGAGGCGCGGTGGGAACAAGAAGTCAGCAATGACCGAGGTTCCAGAGGATCGGGTCCGCGACCTCGAGCGGAGCGCGGACGAGATGGAGGAGGGCCTGGGCAAGCTCCAGGGCGACATCGAGACCGCCCACGAGCGGGCGGCCGAGCAGCGCGAGCGCGCGAACCCCGATGCCGTCGCCGGCGACTGGGAGGACGAGTCCGCGGGCGCGCAGCAGGGCGACGACGCGAAGGACGCCGCGGGCGCGGACGGGCCGAGCGACCGCGACGAGGACGGCGGCGGCGCGGCGGACGCGCCGGTGCACGAAGCGTCGGAGGTGACGCCGGGCGGGTCGTCCGGCGAGGGCGGTTCGCCCGCCGACGCTCCGGTGCACGAGGCCTCGGAGGTGACGCCGGGCGGGTCGTCCGGCGGGGGTGGCTCGGCCGGCAACGCGCCGGTGCACGAGGCCGAGCAGGTCGAGCCGGACCCTTCCGAAGGCGATTAGCTGACGATCACGCGGCGCTGGTTGGCCGCGTCGAACGCGACGCGGCCCGCGGCGATGAGCCGTACGGCCTCGGGCAGCAGCTCGTGCTCGAGCGGGCGCAGGCGGTCGTGGAGGGTCTCGCGGTCGGCGGCGTCGCCGACGTCGAGCGCCCGCTGGAGGATGATCGGCCCGGTGTCGACGCCCTCGTCGACGAAGTGCACCGTCACGCCCGTGACCTTCGCGCCGTAGTCGAGTGCCTGGCCGACCGCGTCGATGCCCGGGAACGCCGGCAGCAGCGCGGGGTGGACGTTGATGACCCGCTGCGGGAAGGCCGCGAGGAAGGCGGGCGAGACGAGCTGCATGTAGCCGGCGAGCACGACGAGGCCGACGCCGCGCTCTCCGAGCCAGTCCGCGACCGCGGCGTCGCGCGCGGAGCGGTCGCCGAAGTCGTCGCGCGGGAACACGGCCGCCGGGACACCCGCCGCCCGCGCCCGGCCGAGCGCGCCCGCGCCCGGCTTGTCCGACGCGACCGCGACGACGTCGACGTCCGGCGCGTCGAGCAGCGCCTGCAGGTTCGTCCCGGAGCCCGACGCGAGGACGCCGACCGGGAGCGACCCCGCTCGCGGCGCCGTCACGCCC
>DASZDF010000264.1:0-2405 GCA_035942275.1 Solirubrobacteraceae bacterium
AGACGACACCGAGCATCCCCGCGCCCGAGAGCAAGGCCGACGACACGCCGGCCCCGAAGGCGCCGAAGGACGACGCGCCCGATCCCGCGCCCGCCCCGGCGCCCGCGCCCTCGCCGAGCAGCAGCTCGTCCGACACGAACGACAGCTTCGACAGCGGCGCCGGCGCCGGGACGACCGACAACACCGACGCCGAGGACGAGGCCGACCCGGCCGACACGAAGCCGGCGCACCCGGCGATCGTCCTCGGGCCCGACGCCGCGTCGACGTTCGACCCGTACGACCGCGCCGGCGGCCTCACCGGCGACCCCGCCGACGCCATCGACGGCCGCGAGAAGACCGCCTGGGAGGCCCCGGCCGGCGAGGACGGCAAGGTCGACATCGGCCTGCTCATCACCCTCGAGGAGGCGCAGGCGATCCACAAGGTGCGCCTCCAGGCCGGCACGCCGGGGTTCACCGTCGAGCTCTACGGCTCGAAGCTCGGCACCGCGCCCGACGACGCGCCCGGCGCGACCAAGTACTGGACGAAGCTGGACGACACGCGCGACTTCGGCACCGACGAGAAGCTGACCGTCGGCGGCAAGAAGTACCGCCACGTCCTCCTCTGGTTCACCGACCAGCCGGCGGACACCAAGGTCATGATCCCGGAAGTGGGGCTCACCTCGTAGATGCCGACCATGGCCACCATGCGCACGTCGGAGGGCCCGATCGAGATCGAGCTGTTCGACGAGGACGCGCCCCAGACCGTCGGCAACTTCAAGAAGCTCGCGGGCGACGGGTTCTACGACGGGGTGATCTTCCACCGCGTCATCAAGGACTTCATGATCCAGGGCGGTGACCCGACCGGCACCGGCACAGGCGGCCCCGGGTACACGTTCGAGGACGAGATCAACGACCACAGGATCGTCCGCGGCGCGCTCGCGATGGCGAACGCCGGGCCGCACACCAACGGCTCTCAGTTCTTCATCGTGACGACGCAGGAGGCGTCGTGGCTCGACGGCAAGCACACGGTCTTCGGCCGCGTCGTCGAGGGGATGGACGTCGTCGACCGGATCGAGTCGACCGAGACCGGCCCGGGCGACCGGCCCACCAACGACGTCAAGATCGAGGGCGTCGACCTCAACATCTAGGCGGCGCGCCAGGCCGGCGCCCCGCCGCGCACCCGCTCGATCACGGTCGCGGCCGCGTCGAGGGCGGTCTTCGTGGCGAAGCCCCACAGCAGCGCGTTCAGGTAGTCGCGCGGCGTGCCGAACTCGTGCCCGAAGTAGAGCGAGTCCAGGCCGCTGACGAGCGCCAGCAGGATCGCGACCAGGGTGAGGCCGATCTCGCGTGAGCGGCGCTTGAGGCGGATCTGCGTGCCGCGGTCCTCCGCCTCCTCGGGCGTCTCCTCGATCTCCTCGATGCCCTCCGCCACAGCCTCCGCGTCGGCCTCCGCGAAGTCCGGCGCCCGATCGGTGGCGGCGGCCCGCGCCGCGCGCTCGAGGACCCCGGCGACCTCGACGCGCGCGTCGCCGAAGACGTCGGCGAGGCGCGCCAGGCGCGCGAACCCGCGGTCGAGCTGCTCGTCGACCTTCGCCGCCGCGAGTCGCGCGGGCGAGTCCGCGAGCACCGCCTGCACCCATGCACCCGCCCCGCGCCCGCGCGCCTCGACGAGCTCGTCGCGCCGGTCGTCCAGCTCGCGCTCGTGCTCCGTCAGGCGGTCGGCGAGCGACCAGATCGCGCTCGTGCGCTCCGCGAACGCGGGGAACGCGGCCGCGGCGGCGACCGTCGCGCGAAGCTCGGCGACGACGGCGACCAGCGCGGCGAGCGTCAGCGGCCCGCCCTCCCGCAGCTCGCGTGCGCCCGCGGCGAACGCGGGCGGCAGCGCGCCGGCGGGGGTCGGGGGAAGAGGCGCCGGCGGCTTCGCGGCAAGCGCGTCGAGGGTCTCGAGCGCGCCGTCGAGGGCCGCCAGCAGCTGCGGCAGGCTGTTCCAGGCGACCAGCGCCGTCCGGAGGGAGGTCAGCTCGTCGCCCGCCGCCTTGCGGACCTCCGCGCTCGCCGTCGCGAACCCGCTTCCCCCCAGCCGGTCGATCGTCGCGCGCGTGGCGGCGAGGCGCGCCTCCACGTCCTCGCGGATGTCGTAGCCGCGGTAGGGGGCTCCGGTCTCGGCGAACTCCTGGGCGAGCTGAGCCTCGGCCTCCTGGAGCAGGTACACCGTGCGCCTGAGGCCGAGGAAGCGCTGCGCCCAGAGGGCGAGCAGGATGCCGATGATGAGCGCGACCGCCGGGAGCACGACCCCGTCGGTGCGCCGCACCTTGAGCGCGACGGGCGTGCCGGCGGCGCTGGGCGGGAGGTTGACCGTCCCGGTGTAGGCGCCGATGGCGTCGAGCCCCGAGAGCTTCAGCCCGATGCCGACCGCGCCCGAGTCG
>DASZDF010000265.1:0-11462 GCA_035942275.1 Solirubrobacteraceae bacterium
GGCCGCTCGCGACCGAGCGCACGCCGCCCGCGACCGACAGACCCTCATGCACCACGTCGCGACGGCCGAGACCGACCCGCTGACCGGCGCTCGCACCCGCGGTCCGGGGCTCGGCGACCTCGAGCACGAGATCGCCCGCGCCCGGCGGACGTCGCTCCCGCTCGTCGTCGCGTACGTCGACGTCGTCGGTCTGAAGGCGGTCAACGACGCGCGGGGGCACGCCGCCGGGGACGCGCTGCTGCGGGAGGCGGTGCGGGGGGTCCGCGAGCAGATGCGGCCGTACGACGCGATCGTCCGCGTCGGGGGCGACGAGTTCGTGTGCATCATGTCCGGGGCGACGCTGGACGAGGCCGCGCAGCGCTTCGCGGCCGTCGAGGCCACGCTGGCCGCCGGCCCCGAGCCATGCGCCGTCAGGATCGGGCTGGCGGCCCTGCGACCCGACGAGAGCGCGGCCGACCTCGTCGCGCGGGCCGACGCGGACCTCCCCGTGACCGGCGAGCGCCGCGCGGGTTGACGGCTTACGCGGCGGCCTCGGTCCCGGCGGGCTGGCTCGCGCCTGCGATCTCCGCCGCCAGGGCCTTCAGCGCGCCGATGTAGATCTCCGAGAACGTCGGGAACGGCTGGATCGTGTCGCGCATCACGTCGAGAGGCACGCGGGCGCGGATCGCCAGCGTCGCCTGCTGGAGCCACTCGCCCGCCTCCGGCCCGAGGGCGTACGCGCCGGTCAGCCGCTCGCCGTCGCTCAGCAGCGTCAGGAAGCCGTTCTCCTCGGCGTAGGCGCGCGTGTACGTCGCGGTCTTGGCGACCTCGGAGACGGGTACCGTCGCGCTGAACCGGGCCTCGCCGGCGCCGACCGAGGCCGCCGCCGGATCGGTGAACGTCACGCGCGGCACCGCGTCGTAGTTCGCCTCCGTCGGCTGGCCGTTGAGGTTCGCCGCCAGGACGTCGCCCTGGTACTTGCCCACGTGCGTCAGCGGCCAGATGCCGGTCACGTCGCCGACCGCCCACAGGCGCTCGCCGGCGCGAAGGTGCGCGTCGACCTCGATCCCGCGGGGGTTGGGCTCGATGCCGACCGTCTCGAGGCCGATGCCCTCGACGCGCGGGCGGCGGCCGGTCGCCACGAGCAGGCGGTCGCCGCGCAGCTCGCGGCCGTCGTCCAGCACGAGGACGAAGTCCTCGCCGTCGCGCCGCGCCGACGTCGCGCGCGGCGAGGACGATCTCGACGCCGTCGCGGCGCAGCGCCTCGGCGAGCGCCTCACCCAGGGGCGCGGGCTCGCGCGAGAGCAGGTGCTCGCCTCCCTCGACGAGCACGACCTCGCCGCCGAGGCGCCGGACGGCCTGCGCCATCTCGGTGCCGACGGGCCCGCCGCCCAGGACGAGCATCCGGCGCGGCACCGCCTTCATCCCGGTCGCCTCGCGGTTGGTCCACACGCCCTCGAGCTCGCGCAGGCCGGGGATCGGCGGCACGAACGCGTCGGCGCCGGTCGCCACGACGACGTGCTCGGCGGTGTGGCGCACGCCGTCGACCTCCACGACGCCCGTGCCCGCGAGCCGACCGGTCCCGCGCAGCAGGTCGATGCCCGCTCCCTCCAGCCAGCGCTCCTGCCCGGCGTCGGAGTAGTCGGAGACCATGAAGTCGCGCCAGGCGAGCGCCGCGTCGACGTCGACCTCCGCCGTCGCCGCCGCGTCCCGCGCGGCGTGCACCGCCTCGCCCGGGCGCAGCAGCGTCTTCGACGGGATGCACGCGTAGTAGGAGCACTCGCCGCCGACCAGCTCGCGCTCGACGAGCGCGACCCGCAGCCCGCCCTCCGCGATCGCGGCGGCCGCGTGCTCGCCCGGCGCGCCACCGCCGATGACGATCACGTCGTAGTCGTTGCTCATTGCTCGGCCAGCTCGCGCTCGGTGTACGCCGCCGCGTCCGCGGCTGCCTCCTCCGGCGTGCGGCCGTCCCGGCGCGCGAGGACGTACGCCGCGTAGAAGCCCGACCAGTGGTGCGGCGGGGCGATCGCCTCGTAGGGGCCGTGGTGCTCCTCGGCCTCGCGCAGGAGGTCCTTCAGCGTCGCGGTGTCCATCGTCGTCGTCCCCGTCGGTCAGGTGGTGGTGGGCGAACCGACGCTACAGGCGCCCCACCGCCATGGCAACGGCGCGCCGAGCTAGGACGAAGGCCGCGGCGGCGGCGTGAAGAAGCGGTCGGCCGGAGGGTCCACCACCGCGAGCCGCAGCGCCGCGCGGCCGGCTCCGAGCGCGACGCTCACCGGCAACGGCGGGCGCCCCGGCTCCTGGCCGCTCTGGCCCTGGCCCAGGACGAGGACGAGCTGCTCGCCCTTCTCGACGACGGCCTCCATCGGCTCGAGGCGCACCGTCACGTCGACCGGCTCGCCGGCGGTCACCGGACGTGGCGTCTCGCCGCTCGCGCCCTCGCCCTCCGGGAAGCGCAGATCGGTCATGCCCCACCCGATCCGCTTCAGCCCCTGGTCGGCGTCGCGCCGGTAGAGCACGGCGGCGACGTGACCCGAAGGACCCGTCGGCGTCGCCCGGAGTCGCACCTCCGGCATGCCCGAAACCCGCATCCCCTCGCCGGCGTCGAAGCTGAACGCCGCGCACGTCGCGCACAGCTCCTCGACGGCGCCCGGCACCGGCAGCCAGTCGTCGGTCGTCTGGAGCGGGGCGACCTCGCTGATGAAGAAGTGACGGCTGCGCGAGTCCGGCGCGAGCAGCGCCTCGCTCGGCGCCTCGCCGCCCAGCCCGAGGGTCGTGTCGTTCGGCGGCGGCCACCGGGTCTCCGCGCGCCAGCGGCCCGACGTGTCCTGGACCTCGACCGCGGGCCCGGTGTCGACGCGCCGCCGGCCCTTGAGGTGGCGGTCGAACCAGCGCAGCGCGACGTCGGCGAAGTCCCAGCGGGTGTGCTCGTGCTCCCAGTCGGGCATCGCGTGCGCCCACTGGCCGAGCATCTGCTTGACCTCGATCCCGCGGCGGCTCAGGCCCGGCACCCACGGGATGTTGTGCGCGGGCCGCACGTTCCAGTCCTGGAGGCCCTGGATCAGCAGCACGCTGCCGCGCCAGCCGTTCTCGACGCCGGGCCGGTGGTTGCGCTCGGCCCAGTAGCCGCGGCTGTCGCGCTCGCCGGTGGCGAAGCTCTCGAGGGTGGCCTGGTACGCCGCGTCGAGGTCCGGGCAGCGCGCGACGCTCTCGAACCAGCGATCGGGCGCGTGCCCGGCCGCCGGGTTGCTCGTGATCGTCGCGTACAGGTGGTAGTAGCCGGGCACGAACAGCCACCAGCGCCAGTCGTACGTGCCGCCGCCGTAGGAGAGGTCGTAGAGGTCGCTGAGCCCGCTGGCGGGAAGGATCGTCTTGAGGTGCTTGTTGCCGGAGGCGGCGGCCGACCAGGTCGTCGCGGCGTCGTAGGAGAGGCCGTACATCCCGACGCGGCCGTTGCTCCACCGGCGCGTCCCGAGCCACGTGATCGCCTGTGAGATGTCGGCCTGCTCGCGGCGCCCGAGCAGGTTGTGGCAACCGCCGCTGTTGCCGGTGCCGCGCACCGAGATGATCGCCGTGGCATACCCGTGCGGCACGAAGTTCTCGACCGCCCACGGCTGGCACTCCGCGAGGTCCTCCTGCGCGAAGTCGACCGGCTGGTAGGTGCTCGCCAGCGCGACGACCGGCGCGCGATGGCGCTTCGGCGCCTTCGGCCGGACGATGCCGATCTGGATGACGGCGCCGTCGAGCTTGCTGCGCAGCTCGACGACCTCGTCGGGACGGGCGATGAACCGGCCCTTTGCCGTGGTGCGCGAGTCGCCGTAGGGCGAGCAGCTCGACGCGTCGACGTCCTGCGCCGACGCCGCCGCGGGCAGGATCGCGAGGGCGGCGAGGGCGAACGTCGCGAGCGCGGCGGACCGGAGCACCCGACGGAGTGAACCAGCCCGGGCGCGCTGCGGCGCTGTTCGGCGGGACGAATATCGAGGGCGCGTTTCGTGCGCCGGAACGAAGCCCGGCGCTCCGGGGTTTGCCAACCTTCCTGCCGTGGGAGTGACAGCGATCCGTCGCGCGGGCACGGCCGCGTTCGTCGCGGCCGCGGCCTGCCTGCTCGCGGTCGTCGACGCCCCGGCGACGCCGGTCGCCTCCAACGAGCAGGAGCGCGCGGCGTACGGCGGCCGTGTGTTCCCGGAGCCGATCCGCTCGGTCGACTACATCAACCACGGTCCGACGAACGGGCCGGAGGAGCTGAAGACCGGCTTCGAGCTGCTCGAGCGGCTGTACCCCGGTTACCTGGAGTTCACGACGGTGGCCGAGGAGCTCGGCGACCCGAACGCGGTCAGCCTCGGGCCGGACGGCAAGCCGGCGTGGGACCCGGCCGACGCGAAGGACGGCTACCCGTTCTACGTCGCCAAGGTCACCGACGAGAGCGTCCCGGACCGCGACAAGGGCTACGTCCTGCTCCTCAACGCGCACCCCGCGGAGCCGTGCGGGCAGGAGGGCAGCCCGCGCTTCCTCGAGGACCTGCTCATCTGGCGCGAGACCGACCCGGGACACGTCCTCGACGACGGCTCGGGCCTCTTCGACAAGCCGCACCGCATCACGGTCGCCGAGCTGCTCAAGAAGGTGAAGGTCTACTTCGTCTCCCCGTCCCCGGACGGCTGGGCGGGTGGCGACGGCCCCGGGACCGCGAACAACGGCAACAACGCCGGCTTCAACTCGAACCGCGTCGCCTACCAGGACGGCTGGGTGTTCCCGGCCAAGGAGGAGCTGTTCGAGCGCGGCTACTCGTCGCTGACCCAGCCGGAAGGGTCGGCGGTCACGAAGTACCTCACGCAGGTGCGCGAGAAGGAGCTCGGCGGGCGCCCGTGGGCGGTCGCGAACGACCAGCACGGGCCGGTCCCGACCAGCGGCGCGATCATCTTCCACGACCAGGGCAGCGACGCGGCGAAGATCGACCGCGTCCACGACTACGGCCGCCGCCTCGAAGAGAACATGGAGGAGGTGCTCGCCCGCTACATGAGCGGCGAGGGCGTGAACGCGTCGCAGGCGGTGGCCCGCGAGGCGGGCAGCGTCCGCGACACGCTCCTGCAGATCCACGCCGAGAACATCGGCCCGGTGTCCGAGAAGGCGGCCTATCTCACGCTCGAGTGGGCCGAGTACGCCACGGCGTGGGAGCACCTCGACTACACCGTCGTCAGCTCGTGGGGCGGCTGGGCGGGGAGCCGGTCCGGCCTCGACGCCGACTCGATCTCGTTCGAGACCGCGTGCCGCCCCTTCGCGGCGGGGTTCGATCCCGCGCTCTTCCAGCTCTTCGTCGACAACGTCCGCGCCGCCAACGAGACCGGCGTCGTGCACGCGGCGCAGCGCGCGGGGCGCACGGACGAGCCCGAGCCGTCGACGACCTACGACCTGCGCGGGAGGGTCGGGTTCGTGGAGACCGGGCGCCGGATCACCGACGCCGACGGCAACCCGTCGCCGCCGCCGCTCGGGCACCCGGGCACGCCGCTGCTCCAGCAGGTGCGCCAGGCGGCGTACGACGTGTCGAGCACCGACTGGTTCCGCGACGCGCGCCGGATCGTCGAGAACCCGATCGTCGAGGTCCCGGCCGCCGACGTCGCGCGCCGCGCCGACGAGCTCGCCACGCTCGCCGTCGCCGACGCGACCGAGGTCGACGCCGGCGCGCTGAAGCGCTTCGCCGAGGACGGCGGCAACCTCGTGCTCACCGACGGCGCGCTGCAGCTGCTCCCGTCGATCGCCGGCGTGCCGGCCGGCAGCGTGCGCAAGGGCACGTCGTACGTGGGCTACAGCGACCTGGATCGCAAGCACCCGTGGACCGAGGGCATGTACAAGCGTGCCCGCCAGACGTTCGACCCGGTCGGCCTCGGCTACCCGCTCCTGATGGAGCGCGACCAGTACTGGCCGTGCAACCCCGACTCCACGTGCGACGTCTCGGGGACCGAGAACTCCGCGCCGATCTGGACCGTCGACCGCGCGGCGTGGGAGAAGCAGGGCGGCGCGACGATCGCCACCGCCGACCCGCCGGGCGGCACCGCCGGCGGCGAGGGCACGGCGCGCGACAAGACGTCGATCGGGACGCTGCGCCTCGGGAAGGGCCGCGTCGCGATCCTCGGCGCGATCCTCCCGCAGCCGAGCGAGGACTTCGACCACTGGTTCGGCCTGAATCCCTACACGGTGTCGATCCCCGGCCAGCAGCTGCTGCTCAACGCGCTGCGCTGGGACCAGCGCCCGGCGATCGAGCTGCCGGCGAGCGGCGCGCCGGGGCGCCGCTGCCGCAGCCGGCGCAACTTCACCATCCGGCTGCGCGAGCCGCGCCGTGGGCGCCTGAGGAGCGCGCGCGTGTACGTCAACGGCAGGCGCGTCAGGGTGCTGCGCGGCAAGCGCCTGCGCGCGCGGGTCGACCTCCGCGGCCTCCCGGAGGGCCGCTACACGGTGAAGATCGTCGCGCGCACGACCACCGGGCGGCGGATCGTCGCCAAGCGGCGCTACCGCACGTGCCGCCACGGCCTGCGCCGCACGCGCGGGTAATCGCGCGCAAACTTCCCCACGCGTTCAGGCATATCGGCTACCGTCGCTTCCGAGGTGACCGCGGCTGCTTGATCAGGACCAGCTCGAGCGCTGGCTGTACGGCAGCGGCCCCCGGCAACGGCGCACGCAGGACTCGCCGATCCTGCCGGACGTCTGGTTCGCCTACGGCGTGGCGGCCGACGACGACCCGGACAGGCCTCCGGACAGCGCGCTCGTGCTCCCGGCGGACTGGGAGCCGCCCGAGGACGACGACGACACGTACCGGCCCCCGCCGGAGGAGGTGGACCTGCTCCTCAAGCCGCACGCGAAGACGACGGCGAGCCGGCTGGCGAAGGTGCTGGACCACCGGCTCGAGCTCCCGCGCGAGCAGACCCGGCTCGCCGTCAACGAGGCGTACGTCGCCTGCCGGCTGGACTTCGGGCGCCTGCTCACGCTCGTCCTCCCGCTGACGGAGTTCTGGCAGGACCACCTGTGGCCGAAGGCGACCGGGACGCTCGCCGAGAAGCTCGACCCCGACCGCGTCGCCCGGTTCTTCGAGGAGGGCCAGGTCCGCCAGCAGGGGCGCAGCGCGATCAAGAAGGGCGACATCCCCGGCAACGTGATCTGGCTCATCGGCGTCGCCGGGCGCGTCCGGTGGGAGCACGTGCACGGCGCGGCCGCGGCCGCCGAGGGCCGCGAGCGACCGACGGCGCGGGAGGTCGTCGACGCGGGCTTCGAGGTCCTCGGCGGCGTGCCGCTCGGGCGCCCCGAGGATCTGGACCAGGCGTACCTGTGGTCGGTGAGCTGCAACCGGCCCGTCCACTCGTCGGTCTGGCGCTCGCGCGTCGCGTGCAAGGCCGACGCCGCGACGCGCGTGTTCGGCCTGTCGTGTCGCGAGATCCGCTGGGCCGTCATCGACTCCGGCATCGACGCGCGCCATCCGGCCTTCGCGCGGCGGTCCGGCGACGAGCCGATCGAGAGGACCGGCGCCCCCGAGGAGTCGGCGGCTTCCCGCGTCGTCAAGACCTACGACTTCGCGCGGATCCGCGCGGTCCTCTCCGGGACGGAGGAGCCGAAGCCGGACGCGGCGCTGGAGATCGAGGACCCCGAGGACGACGTCGCGCAGCAGACGGAGGACTGGGTCACGCTGGGCCGGTCGGTCGACTGGGAGCTCATCAAGACGAAGCTCGAGATCGTGCACGACGGCGACTACCGCGAGCCCCAGGACGACCACGGGACCCACGTGGCCGGCATCATCGCGGCGGACTGGCGGCCGGGCGACACGCCGCACCCGGGCGAGCACCACGTCCAGGGCATGTGCCCGGACATCGACCTGTACGACCTGCGCGCCTTCGGCGAGGACGGCAGCAGCGACGAGTTCTCGATCCTCAGCGCGATGCAGTTCGTGCGCCACCTCAACGCGAACGCCGACCTCCAGCTCGTGCACGGCGCGAACCTGAGCTTCTCGGTCCGCCACGAGGTCGCGAAGTACGCCGCGGGCCGGACGCCGGTCTGCGAGGAGGCGCACCGCCTCGTCCACTCCGGGGTCGTCGTCGTCGCGGCCGCCGGCAACGACGGGCGGGCCGGCTACGTCGTGAAGGGCCGCAGCATCGAGGGCTACCGCACCGTCGCCATCAGCGACCCGGGCAACGCCGAGGCGGTCATCACCGTCGGCGCGACCCACCGCGACCGGCCCCACACCTACGGCGTCTCCTACTTCTCGAGCCGCGGCCCGACCGGCGACGGCCGCGCGAAGCCCGACCTCGTCGCCCCCGGCGAGAAGATCACCTCCCCCATCCCCGACGCGGGCCTCCAGAGCAAGGACGGCACGAGCCAGGCCGCGCCCCACGTCTCCGGGGCGAGCGCGCTGCTGCTCGCCCGCCACCCCGAGCTGATCGGCCAGCCCGAGCGCGTCAAGCAGGTCCTGATGGAGAGCTGCACGGACCTGGGGCACGAGCGCTCGTTCCAGGGCGCGGGGATGGTCGACGTCCTACGAGCGATCCAGGCGGTGTAGACCCATGCTCTTCTCCCTCGAGGCGCTCCGCGCCCGCCACGGCGACAGCCTCCTCCTCCACTACGGGACAGCGGACAAGCCGCTCGCGCTGCTGATCGACGGCGGCCCGAGCCGCGTCTACGGCGACGCGCTCAAGCCGCGGCTCCAGCAGCTGCGCACCGCGTTCGAGCAGCGCGGGCGCCTCGGCGGCGACGGCGAGCTCGTGCTCGAGCTGCTGATGGTCAGCCACCTCGACGACGACCACATCCACGGTCTGCTCGACCTCACCGACGAGCTGCTCTCCGAGGCCGAGACGACGGTGCCCTGGGTCCGGCCGAAGACGCTGTGGCACAACAGCTTCGAGGAGCTCACCGGCGACGACGGCGGCGTGCTCTCGCTCGCGGGCGACGACAGCCTCGACGCGCTGCCCGGCGAGACCGGCGTGCAGCAGTCGGCCGCGGTCGTCGCGAGCGTCGGCCAGGGCGCGAAGCTGCGCAACGAGGCCGAACAGCTGCGGTGGCCGATCAACAAGCCCTTCCAGGAGCTCGTCCGCGCGCCCGACGCCGACGGCCAGGACGTCGGCGTCGGAGGCGACGTGACGCTCAAGGTCCTCGCCCCGCGCGACGCGCAGGTCGAGCTGCTCCGCAAGGAGTGGAAGGAGCAGATGGAGCGGATCCGCAACAAGAAGGCGAACGCCGCGTCGCTCGCGGCGTACCTCGACCGCTCGCCCTACAACCTGTCGAGCATCGTCTGCCTCGCCAAGCACGGCGACCACACCATGCTGCTGACGGGCGACGCCCGCGGCGACCACATCCTGGAGGCCCTCGACAAGGCGAACGTCATGAAGTCAGGGGCGCTCCACGTCGACGTCCTCAAGCTGCCCCACCACGGCTCGATCCGCAACGTGGAGGGCGACTTCTTCGACCGCGTGACCGCCGACCACTACGTCGTCTCCGCCGACGGTCACCACGGCAACCCGGAGACGGAGACGCTCGACCTGATCGTGGAGTCGCGCGACGCCGGCGACGAGTACGCGATCCACCTGACGAACGCCGACGGCGACGACCACCTGGGCGACCGCGTGAAGGCGTTCCAGGCGGCCCGGCCCAAGGTCGACCTGCGCTGCCGCGCCGACGATGACCTGTCGGTGCGCGTGGACCTCGGTGACGCCGTGCCGTACTGACGGCGCGGATCGACGAGCTCCAGGCGCCGCGCCGAGGCGCTGCTGGGCACCGCGCAGAGACCCGGATGCGGCTCGCTGAGCTTCTGCGGCGCGGTCGACGAGGCGTTCCCGGACCGGCGCGAGATGGGCTACCCCTTCAACGGCCCGTTCACGTCGCGGACGATCGGCGAGACGCTCGAGGCCGAGGCGTCGATGGCATCGCGGCCGATCACGATCCGCCACGCGGCGGCTGACGGCGTCGCCTCCGGCGCTCAGCCCGCACGCCGCGAGTATTTCGCTACGCCTTCGTTGCGTTTCCCGTCGCAGTGCCCTAAGATGCGCTACGCCACCGTAGCGAAACGCCATCCCAAGGAGACCTCCGATGTCCCCCGCCCCCTACCCACGCCGCTGGCTCGCGCTGGTCGTGCTGTCCCTGAGCCTGCTCGTCATCTCGATCGACAACACGATCCTCAACGTCGCGCTGCCAACCATGAGGGACGACCTCGGCGCCGACTCCAGCCAGCAGCAGTGGATCGTCGACGGCTACCTCCTCGTGTTCGCCGGTCTCTTGCTGGCCGCCGGCACGCTCGGCGATCGGTTCGGCCGCAGGCGCACGCTGTTCGGCGGCCTGGTCGTCTTCGCTCTTGGTTCGCTGCTCGCCGCGTTCTCCGATGGCGCGACGGCGCTGATCGGGTGCCGCGCGCTCATGGGGGTCGGCGCCGCCGCGATCATGCCCACGACGCTCTCGATCCTCACGAACATCTTCCCGCGCGACGAGCGGCCGAAGGCGATCGCGGTCTGGGCCGCGGTCTCGGGCATGGGCATCGCGCTCGGGCCGATGACCGGCGGCTTCCTGCTCGAGCACTTCGACTGGACGAGCGTCTTCCTGGTGAACCTCCCGATCGTGGCGATCTGCCTCGTCGCGGGCGCGATCCTCATCCCCGAGTCGAAGGACCCGGCGCCGAAGGGCATCGACCTGCCGGGCTGCGGTCTGTCGGTCATCGGCCTGACCGCGGTCGTCTGGGCGCTCATCGAGGCGCCGCACCGCGGTTGGACCGACCCCGGCACGCTCGTCGCGATCGCCGGCGGGCTAGCCGCCTTCGGCGCGTTCGTCGCCTGGGAACGCCGCACCGACCACCCGCTGCTCGACGTCGCGGTGTTCCGCAACAAGCGCTTCACGGCGGCGAGCCTTGCGATCGCCTTCGTGTTCTTCGCGCTCATGGGGATCGCGTTCTTCATGACCACTTACCTCCAGACGGTCATGGGCTTCAGCGCGCTACAGACGGGCGTCCGGATGGTGCCGCTCGCGCTCGGCATGATCGTCGCGTCGCGGCTCTCAGTGCCGCTGTCGGCGCGCCTCGGAGCGAAGCTGCCGGTCGCGGGTGGCCTTGTGGTGGTGGCGAGCGCGCTCGGGCTACTGTCGACTGCGACGACCGGCTCTGGCTACGGGCTCGTCGCCTTGACGCTCGGAATGATCGGCGTGGGCATGGGCCTGGCGATGACGCCTGCCACCGACGCGATCATGGGGGCGCTCCCGAAGGCCCGCGCAGGTGTCGGCTCGGCCATGAACGACGTCGTCCGCGAGGTCGGCGGGACGCTCGGCGTCGCCGTGCTCGGCAGCATCCTCGCGAGCAACTACGGTGGCGGCATGAAGGACGCCGTTACCGGGCTGAGCGGCGAGGCCTCGGAGGCCGCCCGCGACAGCGTCGGCGCCGCCCACGCGGTCGCCGGCTCACTCGACGCGGACTCCGGCACAGCCCTCGTCGGCGCCGCCGACGGCGCGTTCATCGAAGCCATGACGGCGAC
>DASZDF010000266.1:0-5128 GCA_035942275.1 Solirubrobacteraceae bacterium
GTGCGGTGGTGAGTGATCGCGAAGCGGTGCGCCTCGTCGCGGACGCGCTGGAGCAGCTGCAGCTCCGGCGTGTCGTGCGAGAGGATCAAGGGCTCCCGCCGGCCCGGCAGGAAGACCTCCTCGATCCGCTTGGCCAGCGAGACAACCGCGACGCCGCGGTCGCGGAAGCGCTGGAGCACCGACAGGCCGGCCGACAGCTGCCCCGGCCCGCCGTCGATCACGACGAGCGACGGGAGCGTCGCGAAGGACTCGTTGCGTTTCGGATCATGCGGAGACAGATCCTGCTGGCGCTCCCATTGCGCGAGCCGCCGCTCCAGAACCTCCGCCATCGCCGCGAAGTCGTCCGGCACGCCCTCGTTCAGACCGCGCACCACGAATCGCCGGTAGTCCGACTTCTTCGGCGCGCCGCCCTCGAACACGACCATCGACGCCGTCGTGTGCGTCCCCATGAGGTTCGAGATGTCGAAGCACTCGATCCGCAGCGGCAGCGCGTCCAACCCGAGAGCCTGCTGCAGGCGGTCGAGCGCCTCGGTCCGCTGCTGGCGCGACCGCTCGACCTTCAGCCGCTCGGTCTCGAGGGCCAGCTTCGCGTTGCGCGTCGCCAGGTCCAGGATCCGCCGCTTGTCGCCCCGCTCCGCGACCCGAACCTCGACCCGCCCCCCGCGCTGGGCGGCGAGCGCCTCCGCCAGCCCGTCGGAGACCGCCGTCCCGACCAGCACCTGCGGCGGGATGAACGGCGCCGAGGTGTAGAACTGGAGCAGGAACTCCTCGAGCACCTCGCCCTCGTCGAGCCCGGCCTCGTTCGCCAGGTAGAACGACTGGCGGTCGCTCAAGACGCCGTCGCGCACCTGGAACACCTGGGCGTTCGCGTCCGCCCCGCTGACCGCGACCCCCACCGCGTCGACCGAGCCGACCGACGCGTTCGCCACCCGCTGGCGCTCCAGCAGCGCCCGCACCGCCTGGAGCCGGTTGCGCTCCACCGCCGCCTGCTCGAACTCGTGCACGCGAGCGGCCTCGTGCATCCGCGTCTCCAGGTCGCGCTCGACCTCCTTGTACCGCCCCTGCAGGAACGCGATGACGCCGTCGATCGCCGTCCGGTACTCCTCGTGCGACACGTAGCCCACGCAGGGCGCCCCGCACCGCCGGATGTAGTAGTCGAGGCACGGCGATCCCGACCGCCGCCCCGGCACCGCGCCGTTGCACGAGCGGTACATGAAGATCTTGCCGAGCGTGTCCAAAGTCGACCGCGTCCGCTTCGCGCTCGAATAGGGCCCGAAGTACAGCCGGTCGCGCCGGTGCCGCTCGCGCGTGAAGTACACCCGCGGGAACTCCTCGTCCATCGAGATCGCGATGTACGGATACGACTTGTCGTCGCGCAGCCGGATGTTGAACCGCGGCTTGTACTGCTTGATGAACTCCTGCTCGGCGAGCAGCGCCTCGGCCTCGGTGTCCACCGACACGAAGTCGATCGACTCCGCCAGCGACACCATCTGGGTGTCCCCGCGCGTGACGCGGTTGGAGAAGTGGCCCCCGACCCGCTTGCGGATCGACTTCGCCTTCCCGACGTAGATCACCTTCCCGCGCCCGTCCTTGAACAGGTAGACGCCAGGCGAGTCCGGCAGGTTCTTCCGCTGGTCGGAGAGGGCAGTCCCCATCCCCATCGAGGATATGGAGCAGCAGGTCAGACAACTCGCCCGCGACCGGCTGGGCTACGACGAGCTGCGGCCCGGCCAGCTCGAGGCGGTCACGAGCGTCCTCGCAGGCCGCGACACGCTCTGCGTGATGTCGACCGGCTCCGGCAAGTCGGCCATCTACCAGCTCGCCGGCTTCCTCATCGACGGCCCGACCGTCGTCGTCAGCCCGCTCATCGCCCTCCAGCAGGACCAGATGGAGGCCGTCGAGGAGGAGGCGGCGGTCATCAACTCGACCCTGAGCGACCGCCAGCGCGAGGAGGTCCTCGAGGACGCGCAGGACGACGAGGTCGAGTTCGTCCTCCTCGCCCCCGAGCAGCTCGCCAACGCGGACGTCCTCGACGAGCTCGCCGACGCGGGCGTCAGCCTCTTCGTCGTCGACGAGGCGCACTGCGTCAGCCAGTGGGGCCACGACTTCCGCCCCGACTACCTGCGCCTGGGCGAGGCGATTGCCGCCCTCGGCCACCCGCCCGTCCTGGCCCTCACGGCCACCGCGGCCCCACCGGTCCGCGACGACATCCTCCAGATGCTCGACATGCGGGACCCGGAGATCGTCATCAAGGGGTTCGACCGGCCGAACATCCGCCTCGAGGTCGCCCGCTACCACGAGGACGCGCCGAAGCGCCGCGCGCTGCTCGACCGCGCGTCCCAGCAGCCCGGCCCCGGCATCGTCTACTGCGCCACCAAGAAGGGCGCCGAGACGGTGGCGAAGGAGCTGCGCAGGCGCGGCGTCCGCGCGCAGCACTACCACGGCGGCCTCAGCGCGAAGACCCGCAGCGAGCGCCAGCGCCGCTTCATGGAGAACGACGGGATCGACGTCATGGTCGCGACGATCGCCTTCGGGATGGGCGTCGACAAGGCGGACGTGCGCTGGGTGCTCCACCACGACGTCAGCGAGTCCGTCGACTCCTACTACCAGGAGCTCGGCCGCGCCGGCCGCGACGGCGAGCCCGCGGAGGCCGTCCTCTTCTACCGCCAGCAGGACCTCGGCCTCCGGCGCTTCTTCGCCTCCGGCCGCGTGAAGGACGACGAGCTCCACCAGGTCGCGCAGGCGCTCATCGTCCACCCCGAGCCCGTCCGCCCCAAGGAGCTCCTCGACGAGCTGCCGCTCAGCGACACGAAGCTGGCGACCGCCGTCCAGCACCTCGAGGAGGCCGGGTTCGCGCAGGTCCTGGACGACGGCTCGATCGCCGCGAAGCGCGACACCGACCTCATCGAGGCCGTCGAGCGCGCCGGCGAGGCCGAGGAGCACCGGCAGGCCTTCGACCGCTCCCGCGTGGAGATGATGCGCGGCTACGCGGAGACCGACGGCTGCCGCCGCGCGTTCGTGCTCGGCTACTTCGGCGAGGACTACGAGCCGCCGTGCGACAACTGCGACGTGTGCGAGCGCCGCGGCGACGACGTGGCCCGCACGGAGGAGGACGGGAGGTTCGCCGTGGGCGACCGCGTCACGCACGCCGAGTGGGGAGGCGGTAGCGTCGGCCAGGTGGATGACGGTCAGATCACGGTCGTGTTCGACACGGTCGGCTACAAGACGCTCGGGATCGACATCGTGCTCGAGCGCGGGCTCCTGGAGGCGGAATGAGCGACTCGACCCCCGTCGTCCTGCTGCACGCCGGCGTCTGCGACCGCCGGATGTGGGACGACGTCACCCCCGGACTGCGCGACGCGCTGCGCCCCGTCGTCGCGCCCGACCTGCGCGGCTTCGGCTCCCGCCCGCTCGGCCTCGCGCCGTTCTCGCACGCCGGGGACGTCCTGTCGCTGATGGACGGGCTCGGCGCCGACAAGGTCGACCTCGCCGGCGCGTCGTTCGGCGGGCAGGTCGCGCTCCAGGTCGCGTCGCTGGCCCCCGAGCGCGTGCGCTCGCTCGTGCTGCTCGCCGCCGCGCTGCCCGAGTGGGACTGGTCCGATCCCGAGCTGATCGCCTACGGCGAGGCCGAGGAGGCGGCGATCAACCGCGGCGACGTCGACGGCGCGGTCGACCTCAACGTCCGCATGTGGGCGGGCGAGGCGAGCCCGTCGGTGCAGGAGTACGTCGCCGAGGCGCAGCGGCGGGCCTTCGAGCTGGGCGGCGAGGGCGCCGACGAGCAGGAGGTGCCAGTCGACCTCGGCGCGATCAGGGCGCGGACGCTCGTCATGGTCGGCGACCGCGACGTCTCCGACTTCATGGCGATCGGCGAGCACCTCGCGAGCACGCTTCCGTCGGCCGAGCTGCGCGTCGTCGAGGGGGCCGGCCACCTGCTCGCCCTCGAGCGGCCGGACGAGGTCCGCGACGCCCTCGTGGCGTGGGTGCACGCCGAGGAGTAGCGTCTGCGCGCATGCGCACCGCTTACCGCACGTGCCCCTTCTGCGAGGCCACGTGCGGCCTCGAGATCACCCTCGACGGCGACCGCGTCGAGCGCGTCCGGGGCGACGCCGAGGACGTCTTCTCCCACGGCTTCCTCTGCCCGAAGGGCGTCGCCCTCAAGGCCTTCCACGAGGATCCGGAGCGCCTCCGCGTGCCGATGGGCAAGCAGCCGGACGGGACCCACGCCGAGGCGTCGTGGGACGAGGCGTTCGCGCTCATCGCCGAGCGCCTGCCCGCGATCCAGGCCGAGCACGGCCGCGACGCGGTGGGCATCTACCTGGGCAACCCGAGCGTCCACAGCGTCGCGGGCCAGCTCTACGGCAAGGTCCTCGTCAAGGCGCTCCAGTCCCGCAACGTCTTCAGCGCGAGCACGGTCGACCAGTTCCCCAAGCAGGCCGCGTGCGCGCACATGTTCGGCGGGGGGCTGAGCGTCCCGATCCCCGACCTCGACCGGACCGACTACCTCCTCATGCTCGGGGCGAACCCGGCGGCGTCGAACGGCTCGCTCATGACCGCGCCGGACGCCCGCGGGCGCATCGCCGCGATCAGCGCGCGGGGCGGGAAGGTCGTCGTCGTCGACCCGCGCCGCACGCGCAGCGCGAAGCTCGCCGACGAGCACGTCTGGATCCGCCCCGGGACCGACGCGCTGATGCTCTTCGCGCTCGTCCACGTGCTGTTCGACGAGGGGCTCGCGACGCCGGTCGACCACCTCGAAGGGGTCGAGACCGTCGCTGCGCTGGCGCGCGACTTCACGCCCGAGGCGGCCGAGGGCCCGACGGGGATCCCCGCCGACGCGCTGCGCCGGCTCGCCCGCGAGCTGGCGGCGGCGCCGACCGCGGCGGTCTACGGCCGCATCGGCACGACGACGCAGGAGTTCGGCACGGTCGCGAGCTGGCTCATCGACGTCCTCAACGCGCTCACCGGCAACCTCGACCGGCCCGGCGGCGCGATGTGGCCGCTGCCCGCGACGTCGAAGCGCGGGACCGGCAGCGGCCGCGGCGCGCGCTTCGGGCGCTGGACGAGCCGCGTCCGCGGCGCCGGCGAGATCTTCGGCGAGCTCCCGGTCGCGTGCCTGGCCGAGGAGATCGAG
>DASZDF010000267.1:0-4697 GCA_035942275.1 Solirubrobacteraceae bacterium
TCTCGGAGGCGCGCATCAGGATCTCCGCGCCCGTCGCGTTGCCGTCGGCGCTGCTCCACGCGGCGTCGCGAAGGGCGAGGTCGCGGTCGTCCCGCTCGGCGGCCTGGTCGCGAAGGAGCGCCTCGGCGTCGCGGGCGGCCGCCGTCTCGTCGCGCGCGGACGCGGCCTGGAAACGGCTCAAGGCCGATTCGCGGCGTTGCTGCGCGCTGCGGTCGCGCAGCTCGCGCGTCGCCTCGTGCAGGCCGAGGTCGCGGCCCTGCGCGAGGTCACGGTCGCTCGCGGCCTGATCGCGGTCCGCCGCGGTCTGGTCGCTGTCGGCTGCGGTCTGGTCGGCGTCGGACGACGTCTGGTCCGCGTCGGCGAGCGTCTGCTCGAGCTCGTCGCGCGCGGGCTCGGGCGTGGGTCCAGCGGGCGCTGCCGGGCGGCGCGTCGCGGGGCGGGCACCTGACGGTGGGTCGGCCATGACGGCCTCCAGCTGGTTCGGCGACGAGTCTCCGTGAGCCCCGCGCCGCTCCGATCGATGCCGTAACGGTAGCGCGATCGACAGGGTCTTCGCACTCTCTCCGGCGAATGGCGCGCGTCCGGCGCGCCCGCGGCCGGTGCACTCGCTCAGCAGGTCGACGCCCCACCGTGGTTTCCGGCTCAGCGGGTCGCGGTGACGATCTCGCAGGTGCCGATCGGCGTGCGCATGCGGTCGCGCACGGTCACGTCGCGGAACCCGGCGGCGCGGAGGACGCCGGGCAGCCCGCCGCCCACGTTGAGCCGTGTCGTCGCGAAGCCGTCGAGGAGCTGCACGGTCAGGACGCCGGCGCGCATGAGCGGGTCCTGCGCGCGGCCGAGGTCGCCGACGACGAGGCGCCCGCCGGGGCGCAGGACGCGGACGAGCTCGGCCGCCGCCTCGCGCTTGCCGTCGTCGGGCAGGTGGTGGAAGAAGAGGGTGGAGAGGACGACGTCGAAGGCGGCGTCGGGGTAGGCCGGCGCGGTCGCCATGGCCTCGTCGAAGGCGATGTCGACGCCGGCGGCGCGGGCCTTCCTGCGCGCCCGCGCGAGGATCGCGGGGTCGGCGTCGAGGCCGGTGATCCGTACGCCCGGCGCCGTCCGCGCCGCGGCAATGGCGAGCGTCCCCGTCCCGCACCCGACGTCGAGCACGTCCTCCCCGCCCGTCAGCGCGGCGCGCTCGAGCACGCGCCGCTTGATCGCCCGGTCGCGGACGAACACGCCCGCCGCGACGTCGAAGAGCGGCGTCAGCCGGTTGAACCGGAGCGCCGGGATGAACCCGGCGTCCTCGGTCGCGTCACGCCGGACCGTGTTGAATTCGGTCATCGACTCGTCACCCTACATACCCGCGTGGGGTATTCGGTGAGGTGCGGCACATGACGAACGCCGGCACCACCTTCGTGTTCGCCGACATCGCCGGGTTCACCGCGCTGACCGAGGCCCACGGCGACGAGCAGGCCGCCGCGCTCGTCGCCGACTTCTGCCGGGCGGTGCGCGCCGAGCTGCCGGCGAGCGGGGGCACGCAGGTCAAGACGATCGGCGACGCGCTGATGCTGAGCATCCCCGATCCCGCCGCGGCGATCCTCCTCGGGCTGCGCATCACGCACGAGCTGATGCTCGGCCACGGCGCGCCCGCGGTGCGGGTCGGCATGCACCACGGCACGGCGGTGGAGCAGGACGGCGACTACTTCGGCGCCGCGGTCAACCTCGCGGCGCGGGTGTCCGCCGAGGCGGGCGGCGGCGAGGTGCTCCTGACCGGAGAGACGGCGGGCCGCGCTCCGCAGCTCGAGGGCGTGCTCTACGAGCCGCGCGGCCGCCGCGAGCTACGCAACGTCCGCGAGCCGGTCGAGCTGTTCGCCGCCGTGCGGGCCGGCGAGTCGCAGCACGGGACGCTGCCGACCGACCCGGTGTGCCGCATGGCCGTCGATCCCGAGCGCGCGGCCGGGCGCCTCGTCTACGAGGACACGACGTACTTCTTCTGCACGCTCGCCTGCGCCGGCGAGTTCGCGCGCGACCCGGAGCGCTTCGCCCGCGACCGCTAGGCGCACTGCGCCACGGGGTGGCGCTCGCTCGCGACCCGCCGGAGGTGGTCGCCGAACGGGCGGATCGAGGACGCGAACTGGCGCATCTCGTGGGCGGTCATCACGGCGAGGCACATCGGGGAGCTCGCGACCACCGTCGCGTTGCGCTTGCCGCGCTCGAGCGCCGCGATCTCGCCGAGGACGTCGCCGGGGCCGAGGTCGGCGACGTGCTCGCCGTTGCGCGTCACCTCGGCGCGGCCGTCCTGGATGACCATGAACTCGTAGGCGAACTCGCCCTCGTGCAAGAGCTCCTTGCCCTCGCTGACGTCGATCTCGTCGGTCGCCTGCGCGAGCCGGCGAAGGTCGCTCTTGTCGAGCGACGAGAACATCGGGATCGCCTTCAGCTTCTGCTCGTCCACGGTTGCCCTCCGATGGGTGCGGTCAGCCGATCCTCGCGGACCGGCTGACCACACGTCAACCTAGGCGTGGGCGTGATGGTGGTGGACGTACTCCGCCGGCCGCGCGACCATCACGGCCAGCATCGCCGCGAGCATCACGACGTGCTCGGCGATGAGCACCGCGTCGAAGTCCTCCACCAGCCCGGCGCCGAACACGACGATCGCCGCGAGCGTCGGGAGGATCATCGACGCCGCCATCTCGGCCGAGGCCTTCCAGCCGTGGCCGCGGAGGCGCATCCACGCGACCATCGGGATAGTCATCGAGAACCCCATGTTCAGCAGCATGAGCGTCTGCCCGTCGCCGAGGAGCATCCCGAGCGGCGGGCCGAGGACGACCATGCCGGCGACCATCGCGATCACCATCTCCGCGTAGTGGCGCAGCAGCTGCCGGGCCGCGGGGTGACGCGGCGGCTTCGGCGCCGCGAGCCTCGGGTCCGGCGCGATCTCCACGCCGGCCTCGAAGTTCACCTCGGGCAGGATCCGGGCGAGCGGCCGCGGCAGCCACCAGTTCCACCGGCCCAGGAGCTGCATCGCCGCCGGCACGAGCGCGAGCCGCACGATCGTCGCGTCGACCGCGATCGCCACCGCGGCGCCGAGGCCGATCTGCTGGACCGACGGCAGCCCGGTGCCCACGAAGATCATGAACACCGCGACCATGATCAGCGCGGCGCTCGAGATCGTGCGGGCGCTGCTCGCCAGACCCTCGGCCACCGCCTCGCGCGTGTCGCCGGTCGCGTCGTAGCGCTCCCGGATGCGGCTGAGCAGGAACACCTCGTAGTCCATCGACAGGCCGAAGACGATGGCCAGGATGAGCGGCGGGGTGACCGCCTCGATCTCGCCGAACGCGAGCGTCAGGACGCCGTACGCCGCGCCCACCGAGAGCAGGTTCATGACGACGGCCTTCAGCGGCAGGATGACGCTGCGCAGCAGGATCAGCAGCAGCACGAACGACAGGCCGAGGACGAACAGGACGATCTTCCACATCGAGCCGGAGACCGTCGAGCGGAAGTCCTCCTGCGTCGCCGTCGTGCCGCCCACCGCGACGTCGACGGCGGAGGAGTCGAGCCTCTCGCGCAGGCGCGCGAGCGCCGCCTTCGCCTCCTCGGACTCGCCGTCGTGCCTCAGCTGCGCGACCAGCAGCGCCGAGCGGCCGTCGTCACCGATCAGCGGCCGCGGAGACCTTCGCGACCTCGCGGTCGGCGCCGATCGTCCGGCGCAGCGAGGCGAGCGCCGACTCGTCGTCCGTCTCGGCGACGATCCGCACGGGCGCGCTCGCCCCCGGGCCCGTGACGGCGGTCGCCGCCTCGAAGCCCTGGCGCGTCTCGTCCTGCGGGTCGAACTGGCGCAGGGCGCCGTTCGTCGTCTCGAGGTTCAGCGCCGGCGCGGCGAGCGCGAGCAGGATCGCCGTGGCCGCGACGAGCGCGATGACCGGGCGCCGCATCACGATGCCCGTCCAGCGACCCCAGAACCCGTTCCCGTCGCGCGTGCGGTGGCGCAGGCGCCGGAACACCGGCCCGCGCGACCACGCGCGGTGGCCGAGCTTGCTGATGAGCGCGGGCAGCAGCGTCGCGCTCGCGACGATCGCCACCGCGACCACGAGGATCGCGCCGATCGCCATCGAGCGGATCGCGGTCGCGTCGATGAGGAACAGGCCGGCCAGCGACGCGATGACGGTCACGCCGCTGAAGATCACCGCGACGCCGGAGGTCGCCATGGCCGTCGACCGCGCGACTTCGGGGGACGTGCCGGCGGCGATCTCCTCCCGGTAGCGCTCGAGCACGAACAGGGAGTAGTCGACCGCCACGCCGATACCGATCATCGAGGCCATGTTCGTCACGAAGACGCTCATGTCCATCGCCGTCGAGAGCGCGTAGATCAGACCGCCGGTGAGGAGGACCGAGACGAAGCCCAGCGCGAGCGGCAGTGCGGCCGCGGCGGCCGAGCCGAACGCGGCGAGCAGGATCAGCGCGACGATGGGGAACCCGGTCTTCTCGGCGTTCTTGACGTCGTGCTTGGCGATCTCCTGCATGCGCGCCCACAGCGCGCCCTGGCCGACGAGGTGGGTGCCGACCGCGCCGGCCGCCGCCGTCTCGTCGCCGAGGCCGAGCCGCTCGCGCAGGCCGGCCGCGACGTCGATCGCGGCCTGGTCGTCGACGGCGACGGCGAGCGGGACCACCAGGGTCCCGGCGCTGCCGGCGCGCCGCAGCGCCCGGTCGCGGGC
>DASZDF010000268.1:0-4371 GCA_035942275.1 Solirubrobacteraceae bacterium
CCGAGCGTGCGGCGCGTCCGCGTCCTGCGCGACATCCCGGGCACCACCGTCCGCGCGATCGCCTGCGTGCGCGCCCGCCGCCGCGGCTGCGCCAACCGCCGCTCCGCCGTCCTCGTCCCCGACCCGGGCGCCGCGGCGGCCGCAGCGCGCACCCCGCGAGCGCGCGCGATCGATCTCGTCAGGCACTTCTGCGGGCCCACCCGCTGCTATCCCGTGGTGGGCGGTGCGTACGTCCACAAGGACCTCGACCACATGAACGCGGTCTTCGCGATGTCGCTCGGCCCGTTCGTGCTGCGCGCCCTGCGCGCGGGCTGACGCGGCTGCCATCATCGGCGGCCCATGAGCGACTTCACCATCCACAACCTGCGCGACGTCAAGGACTCGGCCCCGGACTTCGGCTTCGGCGACCACCAGGAGGCGCACTTCGCCACCGACGCGCTCCAGGCCGAGCGGACCGGGTTCAGCTACCACGTCGTCAAGCCCGGCCGGCGCCA
The DNA here is from genome assembly GCA_035942275.1 of Solirubrobacteraceae bacterium. Lineage (GTDB taxonomy): Bacteria > Actinomycetota > Thermoleophilia > Solirubrobacterales > Solirubrobacteraceae > CADCVT01. The sequence continues at coordinate 495 of DASZDF010000268.1, forward strand.
GGGCTTCGGCCACCGCCACGAGCAGGCCGAGGAGGTCTACGTGATCGTCGGCGGGTCCGGCCGGATCAAGCTCGACGACGAGATCCGCGACGTCGGCAGGCTCGACGCGATCCGCATCGCGCCGGCGGTCACGCGCGCGTTCGAGGCGGGCCCCGACGGCCTGGAGGTCGTCGCGTTCGGCGCGCGCCACGAGGGCGACGGCGAGCTCGAGCCCGGCTTCTGGCCCGAGGACGACCCCACCCCGGCCGCAGGCTAGGCAGCGCCGCGCCGGCGATGAGTTCCGCCGCCCGCGGCGGTCTATTGATGCGACGACCAAGAGATCCAGGAGCAAGAGTGGACGACGGAAACGGAACGAGGACGCCGGCGGTGCAGGCCGAGGCGCTGGTCAAGCACTACGGCGGCCGCGCGGGTGTCGTGGAGGCGGTCCGCGGCGTCGACCTGGTGGTCGAGACCGGCGAGGTCTTCGGCTTCCTCGGGCCGAACGGCGCCGGGAAGTCGACGACCGTCCGCATGCTGACGACGCTGCTGACGATCACCTCGGGCACCGCGCGCGTCGCGGGCGTGGACGTCACGCGCGAGCCCGACGCGGCGCGGCGGCGGATCGGCGTCGCGCTCCAGGAGGCCGGCCTCGATCCCCGGCAGACCGGGCGCGAGCTGCTCGTCCTCCAGGGGCGGCTGTTCGGCCTCGCCACGCCCGAGGCGTCCTCGCGCGCGGAGGAGCTGCTCGAGCTGGTGGAGCTCGAGGACGCGGCCGACCGCCACATCAAGGGCTACTCCGGCGGGATGAAGCGCCGGCTCGACCTCGCGTCGGCGCTCGTGCACGAGCCCGAGGTCCTCTTCCTCGACGAGCCGACGACGGGCCTCGACCCGGCGAGCCGCCTGACGATCTGGGAGGAGCTGCGCCGGATCAACCAGCGCGGGACGACGGTGTTCCTCACCACGCAGTACCTCGAGGAGGCTGACCAGCTCTGCGACCTGATCGCGATCATCGACGACGGCCGGATCGTCCGTCGGGGGACGCCCGCGGAGCTCAAGGCCGACCTGCGCGAGCGCGAGGGCCTCAGCGCCGATCCGACGCTCGACGACGTGTTCCTCGACGCGACCGGACGCACCCGCAGCCGGGTCGCCGGCGACGTCCAGGAGGTGTCGGCATGAGCTCGGCCTGGGTGCTCGGACAGCGCGCGCTGCGCGAGGCGGTGCGGACGCCGGAGGCGCTGCTGCCGACGCTGTTCATCCCGATCTTCTTCCTCGTCGTCAACACCGGCCAGGCCGCGAAGATCTTCCCGTCGGACTCCACCTCGTTCCTCGAGGGCCAGGGCTACGGCGCCTTCCAGCTGCCGACGTCGCTGCTGCTCGCCGCGTCCTTCGGGACCGCCGCGCTCTTCCTGGTCGAGGACATCGAGGGCGGCTACTTCGACAAGCTCCGCGCGACGCCGATCGCGCGCACGTCGATCGTGCTCGGCCGGCTGATCGCCGAGGGCGTCAAGGGCCTCCTCATCGCGGCCGTGCTCGTGTTGCTCGCGCTGCCGTTCGGCGTCGAGATCGCGAGCGGGCCGCTCGGCTTCGTGCTGCTCGTCGTGCTGACCGCGCTGTGGTCGGTCGTCTTCGTCGGCTTCATGCAGCTCATCGCGCTCGGCACGCGGAGCGCCGCGGCAACGAACTCCGGCGGGCTCGTCTTCTTCCCGCTGCTGTTCCTGACGCCGAACTTCGTTCCGCGCGACCTGCTCACGCGGCCGATGGAGATCGCCGCCACGTTCAACCCGGTGACCTATCTGATGGAGGCGCTGCGGTCGCTGATCCTCGAGGACTTCGACTGGGGCGCGATCCTCCCCGGCTTCGGCGTCGTCGCGGTCCTGGGCGCGCTGATGCTCGTGCTCAACGTCCGGATGATCCGGCAGTACGACTAGCGGAGCGTACGATCGCGGCATGCCCGAGCGCCTGCACTTCACCGAGGACGACGAGGCGAACGCGCTGATCGCGAGCGACCCGATGGCGCTCCTGGTCGGGTTCGCGCTCGACCAGCAGGTCACCGTGCAGAAGGCCTTCGCCGGGCCGCTCGTGCTGCGCGAGCGGCTCGGATCGCTCGACGCGGCCGCGATCGCCGATGCGGACCTGGACGCGATCTTCCGCGAGAAGCCGGCCATCCACCGCTACCCCGGCGTGATGGCCAAGCGCGTGCACGACCTCGCCGTGCACCTGCGCGACGTCTACGACGGCGACGCGGCCCGCGTGTGGAACGACGCCGCCGACGGCGACGAGCTGCGCGCGAACCTCGAGGCGCTGCCCGGCTTCGGCGAGATGAAGGTCAAGGCGCTCGGCTCGGTCCTCGCGAAGCGCTTCGGCATGAAGAAGGCCGAGGCGCTCGTCCCGTGGCACCCGACGCTCGGCGACGTCGACTCCGCCGCCGCGCTCGCGGAGTACCAGGCGGCCAAGCGCGTCCACAAGCAGGAGTGGTCGAAGGCGCAGACGTGACGTGTTCGACCACGTCGGCATCGCCGTGTCGGACCTGGCGGCCTCGGAGCGCTTCTACCGGACGGTCCTGAGCGTCCTGGGCGCCGAGCCCGGCCATGCGGACGCCGAGCTGGTCGAGTGGGAGGACTGGGACATCGGGCCGACGGACGCCGAGCACCCCGTCACCCGCGGCCTGCACGTCGGCTTCCGCGCCCGCGACCACGCGCAGGTCGACGCGTTCTGGCAGGCCGGGGTCGACGCGGGCTATCGCGACGACGGCGAGCCGGGGCCGCGCACGCAGTACGGCCCGTCGTACTACGGCGGGTTCCTGCTCGACCCGGACGGCAACAGCGTCGAGGCCGTCCACATCGACCGCGAGGACGCGGTGCCCGACGGGTGCATCGACCACCTGTGGCTCCGGGTCCGCGACCTGCAGGCCTCGCGGCGCTTCTACACGACGATCGCCCCGCACGCGGGGCTGCGCCTGACGCACGACGGGCCCGACCGCGTGCAGCTGTCCGGCACGGACTACAGCTTCTCGCTCGTCCGCGACGAGCGGCCGCTCACCGAGCACGTCCACCTCGCGTTCTCCGCGCGCGAGGACGCCACCGTGCGCGCGTTCCACGCCGCGGCGCTCGCGGCGGGCTACGAGGACCACGGCGCACCGGGCGAGCGCGCGGTCTACCACCCGGGCTACTACGGAGCGTTCGTGCTCGACCCCGACGGGCACAACGTCGAGGTCGTCAACCACAACCGGGCCTGAGCCGCGACCGGTACCCCTCCTAGCCGTCCTGGCTCAGCTGCTCGGCGAGTCCGATGATGATGCCCTCGGGCCCACGCACGAAGCAGAGCCGGTAGAGGTCCTCGTACTGCGCGATCTCGCGCAGGAGCTCGGCCCCGTGGGTGCGCAGGCGGGCGACGAGGTCATCGAGGTCGTCGACGGCGAACATGATCCGTCGGAGACCCAGGGCGTTGGCGGGCGCGTCCTCGGGCTCGGCCCTGACCGCCGGCGGCGTGTGGAACCTCGTCAGCTCGACGCGACCATGGCCGTCCGGGGTCCGCAGCATGGTGATGTCGGCACGGACGTCGTCGAGCCCGACGACGGTGTCCACCCAGGGCCCCTCGACCTGCGTCTCGCCCTCCAGCTCCATGCCGAGCTCGGCGAAGAACGCCTTGGCCGCCTCGAAGTCCTCGACGACGATGAGAACGTTGTCCATGCGCTGAATCGTCATGTGGCCAGATTGCCACTATCGCTCACGGACTCGGCAGCGACGAGCCGGCGAAGAAGAAGAACCACACCTCGAACGCGAGCACGCCTCCCACGACGGCGATCACGACCATCCTCTCGACCGGGCTGATGCCGTGTCGCCTTCGCGCGACCTCCTCCCGCTCGCCACGCAGGCTTCGCAGCCACGGCGACGTGCGG
>DASZDF010000269.1:0-11532 GCA_035942275.1 Solirubrobacteraceae bacterium
CGTCAAGGCCGTGCGCTTCATGGTCAACGGCCGCCGGATCCGGGTCGACCGCCGGGCCCCGTTCCGCCGGACGGTGACGCTCACGCGCAAGCAGGCGCGCGGCAAGGTGCGGCTCACGGCGCTCATCACCCTGAACGACAACAGCCGCACCGCCCTGCGCCGGACCCTGAAGTCCAGGCTCTCGCGCTGATCAGGTTCTGACACCCTCCGCGCCGTGCGGCACACGGCGCGGAGCTGGTGGCTCGACGAGGCGGGCGGGGTCGCGGATCCCGCCCCCGCGCTGGCCGGTGACGTCACCGCGGACGTCGCCGTGGTCGGCGGCGGCTACACCGGGATGTGGACGGCGTGGCACCTCGCGCAGGCGGGCGCGTCGGTCGCGCTCGTCGAGGCGGACGTCTGCGGGCACGGGCCGAGCGGCCGCAACGGCGGCTTCGTCGAGGACGACTGGCTGTCGCTGCCGTCGCTGCGCGCGCGGTTCGGCGACGAGGGCGCGCTCGCGGTGGGCCGCGCCGCCGAGGCGTCGGTGCGGGCGATCGGCGCCTGGTGCGAGGAGCACGGCGTCGACGCGTGGTTCCGCGGCGGCGGGCAGCTCGTCGTGGCCGCCGCGCCGGCGCAGGACGGCGTCGGCGAGGACGCGGTGCGGGTGGCGGCGGACCTGGGCGTGGCCGATCGCGTCGTGGCCCTCGGCGCGGAGGAGATCGCCGAGCGGTGCGCCTCGCCGGTGTTCCGCGCCGGCGTGTGGATGCCGGCGGGCGCCACCGTCCAGCCCGCGCGGCTGGCGCTCGGGCTGCGGGCGCGGCTGCTCGAGGAGCCGGGCGTCCGGGTCTTCGAGGGCACGCGCGCGCGCCGCGTCCTCGACGGCGCGGGCGTCGAGACCGACGGCGGCCGGGTGCGGGCCGATCACGTCGTGCTCGGCGCTAGCGGCGCGCTGGCGGCCTTCCCGCCGCTGCGCGGCCGCCTCACCGTCGCCTCCTCGCACATCGTGCTGACCGAGCCCGTCCCCGACGTGATCGAGGACCTCGGCTGGACGGGCGGCGAGGCGATCACCGACGGGCGCGCGCTCCTGCACTACTTCCGCACGACCCGCGACGGCCGGATCGCCTTCGGCTGGGCCGGCGGGCGGCTCGCGATGGGCGCGCGGCTCGGCGGCCGGGTCGAGATCGACCCGGCCGTGGCCGCCGCCGCGCACGAGCACCTCCTGCGCATGTTCCCCGCCCTGCGCGGGCGCCGGCTGACCCACGCCTGGGGCGGCCCGATCGACATCGCGCCGTCGCGGATGCTCACGCTCGGCTCGCTGCCCTCCGGCCGCGTGCACTTCGCCTACGGCTACACCGGCAACGGCGTCGGCCCGTCGCAGCTCGCCGGGCGGATCCTGGCCTCGCTCGCCCTCGGCCGCCGCGACGAGTGGACGGCGCTCCCGCTCGTCGACCCGCCGCCGGACCGGCGCGTCCCGCCCGAGCCGTTGCGGTGGCTGGGCGGCAGCGCGGTCCTGGCGGCGATGAAGCGCGTCGAGGCCGCGGAGGAGCGCGGGGAGCGCGCCGGCGCGGCGACCCGCTTCGTGGCGGGCCTGCCGCGCAGGCTCGGGATCACCGTCGGCCGCTAGCCGAGGCGGTACTTCACGACGCGCTGCCCGCTCGTGCACGTCACGCGGCTGCTCCGGCGCAGCGTGCACCGCCAGCTGCGGCCCCGGTACGTGTGGGTGCAGGTGTTGCCGTTGAGGAAGCACTTCACCGAGTTCGTGCGCTTCGCGACGCCGAACGCCTTCGGGCACGAGATGCCGTCCGCGCGCAGGCTGCGCAGGCCGTTGGCCGGGTCGGACTGCGGGCAGCTGCGGGTCGCCGCGGGCGCGGCGGCCGGGGCGGCGAGGGCCGCCGCGAGGGTGATGAGGGCGATGGAGGAGCGCATGACACCACTCAGCGTACCGCCACCGGCTCGGTGACGACCTCGTGCGGCGATGCCGCGAATGGTTGGGCGAGAAGTCCTCTGGCGTCCCCCCGGCTGCGCCGTTAGGGTCAACGACCACGGTCCATGGGCGCGACAGCGGTCAACCCAACCCGCACGACGGAGCAGTCCTCTGCCGCTCCGGACATCGTGCTCCAGCAGGTCACCAAGCGGTTCGCCGACCTCACCGCCGTCGACGCGCTCGACCTCGCGATCCCCCGCGGGAGCTTCTTCGCGCTCCTCGGGCCGTCGGGCTGCGGGAAGACCACGACGCTGCGGATGATCGGCGGCTTCGAGGACCCGACGGAGGGCACGGTGCTCCTCGGCGGGCAGGACGTGACCGACCTGCCGCCGTTCAAGCGCGACGTCAACACGGTCTTCCAGTCCTACGCGCTCTTCCCCCACCTCGACGTGCAGCGCAACGTCGCGTTCGGCCTCGAGCGCCGCAAGCTCGCCAAGGGCGACGTCAGGCAGCGGGTCGGCGACGTCCTCGAGCTGACGCAGCTCACCGGGCTGGAGAAGCGCAAGCCGAACCAGCTCTCGGGCGGCCAGCAGCAGCGCGTCGCGCTCGCGCGGGCGCTCGTCAACCGGCCGCGGGCGCTCCTCCTCGACGAGCCGCTCGGCGCGCTCGACCTCAAGCTGCGCCGCCAGCTCCAGATCCAGCTCAAGCGCATCCAGGAGGACGTCGGCATCACCTTCGTGCACGTCACGCACGACCAGGAGGAGGCCATGACGATGGCCGACGAGATCGCGGTGATGAACGAGGGGCGGATCGAGCAGCGGGGCTCGGCGACCGAGCTGTACGAGGCCCCGACGAGCGCGTTCGTCGCGAACTTCCTCGGCGTGAGCAACCTCGTCGACGCCCGGTTGGCGTCCAAGGACGCGACCTACGCCACGTTCGAGACGCACGACGGCGCCACCGTCCGCGCCCCCGCGTCCCGCGCCCGCGAGGGGGCCGTGCGGATCGGCGTGCGCCCCGAGAAGCTCGAGATCTTCACCGAGCCGCCCGAGGGGATGAACGCCCTGCGCGGCCGGGTCGAGGTCGCCGCGTACCTCGGCGTCTCGCTGCAGTACGTCGTCCGGACTCCGGGCGGCGAGGAGCTGACCGTGATCGAGCAGAATCGCGACGGCGCCCACGGCGGGACGGTCGGCCCCGGCCGCGACGTCCTGCTCGCCTGGCGCCCCGAGCACACCTTCGTCGTCGACAAGGAGACCGAGCATGCCGCCTGAGTCCTTCGAGTCCGCCCTCGAGCGCCTGCTGGCGCAGCACCGCCACAACCGCAGGCGGTTCGTCGGGCGCGCCGGCTCGGCGGCCCTCGCCACGTCCGCGCTCGGCGCGTTCCTCTCCGCGTGCGGAGGCGCGGAGGGCCAGAACGAGGACGAGGAGGAGAGCGCCGAGCGGGAGCCGGCCGGCCATCCCAAGGAGGAGTTCGACGAGGTCGTCGTCTCGAACTGGACGCTCTACATCGACAAGAAGCTCCTCAAGGACTTCCGCGCCAAGCACGGCGCCCGGGTCAAGTACATCGAGGACATCAACGACAACCAGGAGTTCTTCGGGAAGGTCCGCCAGCCGCTCGACCGCGGCGACGGCATCGGTCGCGACATCGTCGTCCTGACGGACTGGATGGCGGGCCGCTGGATCCGCCTGGACTACGTCGAGCCGATCGACAAGAAGAACGTCCCCAACGAGGTCAACCTGCGCGACAACCTGCGGAACGTGACGTTCGACCGCGGGCGTCGCTTCTCGCTGCCGTGGCAGTCCGGCATGACCGCGATCGGCTACGACGCGAAGCAGACCGGCGGCGAGATCAAGTCGATCGAGCAGTTCTTCGACCCGAAGTACAAGGGCAAGGTGACGATGCTCTCCGACGCCCGCGAGGCGACGAGCATGGTCATGCTCATGCAGGGCAAGCGGCCGGACGAGGCGGGCATCGACGACGTGCTCGCCGCGGTGGAGTACGTCGACGAGCAGAACCGCAAGGGCCACATCCGCCGCTTCACCGGCAACGACTACACGAAGGACCTCGCCGCCGGGAACATCGCGATGGCGCAGGCGTACTCGGGCGACGTCATCCAGCTCACGGCCGACAACCCGAACCTCAAGCTCGCGATCCCCGAGCAGGGCGCGATCCTGTGGTCGGACAACATGATGATCCCGCAGAAGCCGCGCACCGCGTACGGCGCCGAGGTCTTCATGAACTGGGCCTACGACCCGCAGGTCGCGGCCAAGATCGCCGCGTACGTCAACTACGTGACGCCGGTGAAGGGCACGCAGGAGATCCTCGCCGAGAGCAACCCGAAGCTCGCCGAGGACCCGCTGATCTTCCCGAGCGCCGCCGACCTCTCGCGCCTGAGCGGCTACCCGAACCTGTCGGTCGAGGAGGAGCAGCAGATGAACGAGGCGTTCGAGCAGGTCGTCGGGGCGTAGCGCATGGGGCTGCGGCGCCGGCGCCTGCTGACGCCGTACCTCCTCCTCCTGCCGGGGCTGGCCTGGCTGGTCGTCTTCTTCGGCGTCCCTGCGCTGAACCAGCTCTACGTCTCGCTGCAGGACGGCAACTTCGAGATCGGCTACACCTTCCAGTGGAACTGGTCGACGTACAGCGACGCCATCTCGCAGTACGACGAGCAGTTCCTGCGCTCGCTGCGCTACGCGGGGACGGCGACGGTCCTCGCGTTCGGAATCTCGTTCCCGCTGGCGTACTTCATCGCCTTCAAGGCGGGGCGCTGGAAGAACCTCATGCTGCTGCTGATCATCCTGCCGTTCTTCACGTCGTACCTGATGCGGACGGTGGCCTGGCAGACGATCCTGTCCGACAACTCGTTCGTCACCGAGCGGCTGAAGGACGTCGGGCTCGTGGCCGGCGACGGTCGGCTGCTGGCGACGACGACGGCGGTGGTCGCCGGGATCACCTACAACTTCCTGCCCTTCATGGCGCTGCCGCTCTACGTCGCGCTCGAGCGGATCGACCGGAGCCTGATCGAGGCGGCGACCGACCTCTACGCCTCGCGCTGGCAGGCGTTCCGTCGGGTGACGCTGCCGCTCGCGCTGCCGGGGATCTTCGCCGGCACGCTGCTCACGTTCATCCCGGCGGTCGGCGACTTCATCAACGCGCAGATCCTGGGGACGTCGCGCCAGTACATGATCGGCAACGTCATCCAGTCGAAGTTCCTGGTCGTCACCGACTACCCGGCGGCGGCCGCGCTCTCGTTCCTGCTCATGGCCGCGTTGCTGATCTGCGTGTTCGTCTACGCGCGGGTGCTGGGCGCGCGGAACCTCGAGGAGGCGGTCGTGTGAGGCGCCGCCCGCTGCGCGACTACCTGCTCGGCGGCTGGTCGGTGCTCGCGCTCGTCTACCTCTTCATCCCGATCGCGATCGTCGTCGCGTTCTCGTTCAACGACCCCGCGGGCCGGTTCAACTTCGAGTGGGCGAGCTTCACGCTCGACCACTGGAAGGACCCGTTCGGCGTCGAGGGACTGGGGACCGCGTTCAAGAACTCGCTGCTGATCGCGACGATCTCGACCGTGCTCGCGGTGACGCTCGGGACGTTCATGGCGCTGGCGCTCGTGCGCTACCGCTTCAAGGGCCGCGCCCCCACCGACTTCTTCGTCTTCCTGCCGCTGGCGACACCGGAGGTCGTGCTCGGCGCGGCACTGCTCGGGCTGTTCATCACGATGGGGCTCGCGACCGGCTTTGCGACGATCGTCATCGCCCACACGATGTTCAACGTCGCCTACGTCGTCGTGACGATCAAGGCGCGGCTCCAGGGGATGGACACCCACCTCGAGGAGGCGGCCGCCGACCTCGGCGCCAACGAGTGGACGGCGTTCCGCAAGGTCACGCTGCCCTTGATCGCGCCCGGCGTGGCGGCGTCCGCCCTGCTCGCATTCGCGCTCTCGGTCGACGACTTCGTCATCACGAACTTCACCTCGGGCCAGACCTCGACGTTCCCCCTCTTCATCTACGGCGCGGCGCGGCAGGGCGTGCCGCCGCAGGTCAACGTGCTGGCGACGGCGCTGCTGTTCGTCGTGCTCGGGCTGATGGCGCTCAACCTCGTCGTCCAGCGGCGCCGCGCGCGGGCGGAGAGCGCGGTGGTCGCGCCGGCGCGTGCCGCGGTGCAGCCCGGCCTGGCGCAGTAGCCGTGCGGGTCCTGCACGTCGAGCATCCCGACGGCCGCGGGCCGGGGGTGTTCGGCGCGGGCGCCGAGAACGTCAAGTGGGTAGCGCACTCGGGCGCGCCGCCGCCGTCGGACCCGGTGGACGCGATCGTGCTCTACGGCGCGGCGACCGACGTCGTGGACGCGCTGCGGCTGGAGTGGCTGCAGGCCGAGCAGGCGTGGCTGCGCAAGCGCCTCGACGCCGGCACGCCGGTGCTCGGCGTGTGCTTCGGCGCGCAGCTCGTCGCGCACGCGCTGGGGGCCGAGGTGACGCCGAGCGAGCCGCCGGAGATCGGCTTTCAGCCCGTGACCCTGACCGCCGCCGGCCGCGCCGACCCGGTGCTCGGCGCGCTGCCGGAGCGGTTCCTCGCGTGCCAGTGGCACAGCTGGCAGTTCGCGCTGCCGCCCGCAGCGGCCGCGCTCGCCGACAGCGACGTCTGCCTCCAGGCGTTCCGCTCCGGGAACGCCTGGGGCGTCCAGTTCCACCCCGAGGTCGACGCGGAGACGCTGGAGGGCTGGATCGCCGGCGAGCGGTCAGAGCCGCCGGGCTTCGCCGACCGGCTCGCCCCCCTCCCACGGTGGAACGAGCTCGGCCGGCGGCTGTTCAGCGGATTTCTGCGCGCTCTGACTTCTCGTCCTCGCCCGTGAGCGACGACTTGAACTCGCGCATCCCGCGGCCGAGGGAGCGGCCGGCGTCGGGGAGTCGCTTGGGGCCCAGGACGACGAGCGCGATCACGAGGACGATCACGAGCTCCATCGGGCCGATGCCGGGCATCCCTACGACTCCTTGATGAAGCCGCCGGCCTTGGCCAGCGTCTGCTTGATGGTCGCCGGCTTGTCGAAGGCGCCGGCGGGGGTGATGCTGCTGTCGGTCTTGTCGCCGAACGCGTTCTGGTTGACGAGCACCGCGATGGCGCCGGCGTGGCGGGCCTCGACGGTGAGGATGGATCCCGCGGCGGCGAGGAGCGCGCCGCTCTTCAGCCGGCCCGCCTGGCCCAGGTAGGCGCTGACGCCCACGTTCTCGAGGACGAGCGCGGTCGGCAGGAACTTGTCGCCGACGTACGTGCCCGCGAAGTCGAACGTCGGCTTCGCCGGGACCTTGGCGCTCAGCGAGCGCAGCGTCTGCTTGAGCGCGTTGACGTGGGTCGCCTCGTGCGCGGCGATGAGCCGGGCGGCGTCGAGCGACGAGCCGGACAGCCCGCCGTCGCGCACCGCCAGCTCGTAGAACTCGGCCTCGAGGTACTCGAGCGTCAGCGCGTACTTGAGGATCGCGACGTCCTGCTTCTTCGAGGGCTTCGCGTCGGCGAGGGCGGGGAGCATGCCGGTGAAGAACGCGGCGCCGCCGATCGCCCCGCCGGTGACGGCCGCCTTGCGGAAGAACGCCGCACGGGTGTCGGTGGCGACGGCCGCCTCGGCGTCGCGCACGGCGCCGTCGGTGTCGACGACGCTCAGATCAAGGTTCGACAAGGTTCTGACCTCCGGGAGGGATGGATGCATCGGAGGTGGCTGCGGACCGGAGCGGTCGGCGGATCAGGCTGGCGTCTGAGCGTGGCGCGCAGCCGTCACACTGCTTCCATGCCCGCCCGCGACACCGGCTTCCCGGCCCGCGACGCCACCGACGACTTCCTGCGAGCGCGGCGGCGCCAGACCCTGCGGCGCCTCGCGCAGCGGGTCGCGCGGACGCCCGGCGACGTCGACGTGATCCTCCCCTTCGACGAGGTCGTGGCCGAGCTGGGCCGCACCGGAGAGCGCGAGCTGGGGCTGAAGACGGTCGCGCTGGACTCGATCGTCGGCACCGTCGACAAGCCGCACGGCTTCGACCGGTCCTTCCGCCCGACCACGCCGCACGTTCGCGGCCGCTGGGAGCGGATCGCGCAGGCGATGCGCCGCGGCGAGCCGATCCCGCCGGTCTCGCTCTACCGCGTCGGCGACGTCCACTTCGTCCGCGACGGCCACCATCGCGTCTCGGTCGCCCGCGCGCTGGGGCTGCGCGAGATCGACGCGTACGTCACCGAGGTCCGGACGCGAGTCGGCGCCGAGGGGACGCTGACCGTCGCCGACCTGCCGGTGAAGGGCCACGAGCGGCTCTTCCGCGAGCGCGTCCCCCTCCCCCGCGACGCCGCCGAGCGCGTCACGCTGACCGACCCGTGGAAGTACGGCGACCTCGCCGAGGGCGTGGAGGCGTGGGGCTTCCGCGCGTCGCAGGAGCGCGGGGAGCTGCTCGACCGCGCGACCACCGCCCGCGCCTGGTACGAGGAGGAGTTCGTGCCCGTCGTCGCGATGCTGACCGAGGCCGGCCTCGTCGGCGAGGACGAGACCGAGGCCGACGCGTACGAGCGCCTCGGCGGCGAGCGCTACCAGCTCATGCGCACGCTGGAGTGGAGCGAGGACGTCGTCAGGCGCCTCGCCGAGGCACGCTCCCGCCGCCGCCTGCGCCCGTAGCCGACGCGAGCAGCTCGACGCCCCGCCCGAGCAGCTCCGGCGGGACGCTCGGGTCGAACATCACCTCGATCAGCATCCCGTTCGCCAGAGCGCTGACCAGGACCGCGCGCTGCTCGTCGGGGGGGCCGCCGAGACGCTCGGCGATGAGGTCCGCGAGCCTCGCGCGCGTGTCGCGCAGCCACGCCACGAAGACCTCGCGGACGTCGTCGTCGCGCGCCGCCTGCGCCAGGAACTCGAAGAAGAGCGGCGCCCAGCGCGGATCGCTTGCCCGGTCGAGGAACGCCGCGGCGGCGTCCTCCGGCCTCGGGGCCTCGGCCAGCCGGGCCTCGAGCCGGTCGCCGAGCAGCGTCGCGAAGAGCACGTGCTTCGACGCGAAGTGGTGGTAGACGCTGCCCTTCGACAGCCCGGCGCGCTCGGCGATCGCGTCGAGGGTCGCGCCGTGGTAGCCGCGCTCGGCGAACACCGACGCCGCAGCGTCGATCAGCTTGCCGCGGGTCGTCGCCCGCCGCTCGGCCTGCGTCGCCACTACGCCTCCGCGAAGCGGGCGATCGAGTCGGCGAAGGCCTCGGGCTGGTCCTGGCCGAGGAACGTTCGCGCGCCGGCGATCCGCTCGACCCGCACGTCGCGCAGCAGCGCCGCGAGGTCGTCCGGATGGCTCTCCGGGAACGCGATGTCGTCGGCGCCCCAGGCGACAAGCGCGGGGCGGTCGAACGCACGCAGGCGCTCGTGCTGCACCCCGGTGCGCCCGACGAAGATCGCGCGCAGCAGGCGCATCGCGTCGCGCCGCACGCCGGCGTCCGTGCGGACGCCGCGCGTGAACGACTCGGCGATCCGGTCGTCGACCTCGTGGGCGAACATCCTGTACGTGTTGCGCCGGACCGCCGGGATGCGGAACAGCAGCGCGGCGAGGAGCGCGGTCGGCGGCAGGAACGCGGACGCGAAGCGCAGCCGCGCCCACCGCGGCGGGAACGTCGAGAGGATGTCGCCGGAGCCGAACACGACGCGGTCGACGCGCTCCGGGTGCTCGATCGCGACCATCTCGCACAGCACGGTCCCGAGCCCGATGCCGACGAGCGTCGCCCGCTCGACCTCCAGCGCGTCGAGCAGCTCGACGACGAGCTCGGCGAGCAGCGGCGGGCTCGGGCGGGCGTCCGGCGAGAGCGCGATCCGGTGCCCGCCCGTCGGCCAGTCCGGCACGATGCACCGGTGGCGGCCCGCGAGGCGCGGGACGACCTCGCGCCACGTGTCGCCGTTCATGAAGACGCCGTGGATGAAGACGATCGGGTCGCCCTCGCCCCGCTCCCGGACGCGGATGTCGCCCGCCGACAGCCGGATCGTCCGCGCGCGGTAGGCCTTCGCCTCGATGTCGTCGGCGAAGCCGCGCGTCTGCTCGGCGTTGTGGCGGCGCTGGCGCCCCTTCGCGCCGAGCACGCGCGCGAGCCACTCGAGCCCGCGCGGGAGCCCGAGGTGCAGCCGGCACTCGAGCTCCGCCTCCGCGTCGCCGACCGGCCGCACCCCGATCTCGACGCTCACGTCGAGCGGGACCGGCAGGACGCCGAGCAGCCGCGCCGAGCTGTCCCGCGAACGGACGCGGACGTAGTCGCGCCGTGCCTCCTCCTCGACGTGGTGGTTGACGATGACCACCCCCGGAAAGCCCTCGGCGTCGAAGAACCTCCGCCGGCCACCGTCGCCCGAGGTCCCGGCGCCGAGGTGGTGGCGCGCGGTCGCCGCGTAGTCGCGATCGCTCAGCCCGAAGAACCACTCCCCGACGTCGATCTCGTCCGCGGCCACGGGGACGCGCGCGGTGGCGGTATGCGTGAGCACCGCATAAACATACCGGCCAGTCGGTTTTGTTGTGTGACGCCCCGCACCGGGCGCCGCCGGCTACCCGGGCTGGTCGCGCAGCTCGGGATCGTGGGCTGCGGCGCCCGACTCCCCGCCACCGCCAGAGGTGAACTCCTGCGGCGAGGACTCCTGCCGGCCGCCGGCGGTCGCCGGTGTCGCGCCCCCGCCACCGGCGAGGTTGCGCCCGTCGCGTGGGTCGAAGAGGTGCAGCTTGTCGGCGTTCATCCACAGGCGCGTGCTCTGCCCCTCGGTCGCCTTCGTCTGCGGGTCGAGCCGCGCGACCGCCTGGTTCTCTCCGCTCGACGGCAGGTCGGTCAGGCCGGCGTCGGCCGCCAGCTCCTGCAGCTCGGTGGACTCCGCCGCGCCGCCCTCGTACGTGAAGTACGCGTAGGTCTCCGACCCCATCGACTCCGTCAGCACGATCGGCGCGTCGAACTCGACGGCGTTCGCGTGCCCCTCGGGCGCGAACTGCGCGTCCTCGAAGTCCTCGGGCCGGATGCCCGCGATCACGTCGCCCTCGGCCTGCGTCCCGCGCGGCGCCGGCACCTCGCCGAACGGCAGCCGCACGCGGCCGCCCTCGACGCGCGCCGGGAAGAAGTTCATCGCCGGCGACCCGATGAAGCCCGCGACGAAGAGGTTCTGCGGGCTGTCGTACAGGTTCTGCGGCGTGTCGACCTGCTGGAGCACGCCCGCGCGCATGACCGCGACGCGGTCGCCGAGCGTCATCGCCTCGGTCTGATCGTGGGTGACGTAGACCATCGTCGTCCCCAGCCGCTGCTGGATGCGCGACACCTCGGTGCGCATCTGCACGCGCAGCTTCGCGTCGAGGTTCGACAGCGGCTCGTCCATCAGGAACGCCTTCGGGTCGCGCACGATCGCGCGCCCCATCGCCACGCGCTGGCGCTGGCCGCCCGACAGGTTGGCCGGCTTGCGGTCGAGCAGCCGGTCGAGGTCGAGGATCCGAGCGGCCTCGTCGACCTTCGTCTTGATCTCGTCGTCGGGCGCGCCCGCGATCTTCAGCGGGAACGCGATGTTGTCGCGCACGCTCATGTGCGGGTACAGCGCGTAGCTCTGGAAGACCATCGCGATGTCGCGGTCCTTCGGCGCCCGGTCGTTGACGACCTCGCCGCCGATCGACAGCTCGCCGTCG
>DASZDF010000270.1:0-2943 GCA_035942275.1 Solirubrobacteraceae bacterium
CGCCCGCGCCGACGAGCCCGCCGCCGAGGAGCAGGATGAGCCACGGCGACGCGGTGATCGGCAGCCCCGCGCCGGGCAGCGAGTCCGCGTTCTCGAACGCGTCGCGGTTGGCGTCGAGCGCGTCGATGGTCGGCCCGACGAACTCGAGGTAGGCCGGGATGCGCTCCACGCCGCGCGCGATGTCCGGGAAGTCGTTCGCCAGCAGTGCGAGGAGGTCGCGCTCGCCGATCCCGAGCCGCCGCGCGAGGCCGGGGACGAGCTCCGAGCGCACCTCGGCGCCCGCGGCGCTGACGACGCCGAAGTTCCGCCGCGCCTGCGCGATCCCGGGCTCGGAGACGGTCTCGCGCATCGCGTCGAACGTGCGCTCCGCCCCGCGCGTTCGCTCGAAGAGCGAGGTCGCGAAGGGGACGGCGATGAGGGCCAGACCGCAGGCGATCGAGGCAACGGCGACGACACGGCGCATGGGGACTCCTTCCCGAAGCACGACGGATCCTTCCGCCCGTTCATTCGCACCGCGCGCCCGATCGGATGCGTCTACAGCCCGGCGCGCTTCGCGATGCGCGCCGCGCGCGGCCAGCGCGTCGCGAGGCGCGCGCGGAGGTCCGCGCGGTCCTCGACGAGGCGGCCGTCGCCGCCGACCGTGAAGCGAAGGGGCCCGCGCCGCCAGGAGTGCAGCCGCCCCGTGGCCTTGAAGCCGGCGACGGTCAGAGTGACGAAGGCGTCCCAGTCGCCCGGGGGCAGGGGCGCGCCGGCGGCCGCGGTGCGGGGGTCCAGCCGCGCGGTGCCGCGCAGCACGACGTTCTGCCCCACGAGCTCGTGGTGCTCCTCCTCGTAGTCCACCGCGAAGTCGACCGGCAGCGCGTACTCGACGCGATCGGCCGGCGAGCGGAGGAAGACGTAGAGGTCGCTCTTCTCGAAGTCGTCGCCGGCGTCGCGGTCCTCCTCGAACGAGACGCCCGGGGGCGGGGTCCACGTCGTCGGCGTGTCCTCGTCCGCGTAGAACCGGACGGCGTCGTCGGCGAAGCGCGCCTTGATCCGCAGCTCGACCGCGTCGCCCGCCGCGCGCGGCTTCGCCCGCGCGTCGACGCGCAGTCCCGCCTCGTAGGCGGCCAGCGCCTTCAGCCCCTCGTAGTCGCCGGCGCGCACCAGCTTCGCCCGCACCCGCCAGCTCAGCGGGAGCAGGGCGTCGACGCCCTCGTGGAAGCGCTCGAGCGTCAGCCTGCGGATCTCCTCGTAGCGCTCGCGCCGGTACGCCTCGTCCCACTTCAGGAACGGCGGCCCGCCGGCGCGGCCGAGCAGCTTGCCGCGCAGCCAGCGCGTGTAGAGCCTGTCGCGCAGCTCGCCGGGCTCGGTGTGCTCGTCGATGAGGTCGAGCACGTCGCGCACGTTGCCGTAGTACTCCGCCGGGTCGAACGGGCGCAGGGAGGCGTTGTCACCCTCGCGGACGAGCCAGTGGTAGCAGGGGTAGTCGGCCAGCACGGAGATCGAGCGCGCGTGGAAGTACGCGTGCATGACGAACAGGTGGTCCTCGAGCCGGCGCCGGCCCTCCGGGAACCGGATGTCGTGCTCGTCGAGCATCGCCCTGCGGAACAGCTTGTGCGGCGAGAGGAGCCAGAGGATCGACGCCCAGTCCCCGAGCTTGATCCCGCTGCGGTTCTCGACGAACAGCGTCTTCGGGACGAGCTTCCCGGGGCCGTAGCCGACGACCTTGCCGATGACGACGTCCGCGTCGTCGCGCACGGCCATCGCGTGCATGCGCTCGAGCGCCTGCGGCGCGATCCAGTCGGCGTTGTCGACGAAGTACACGAACTCGCCCCGGGCCATCTCGATCCCGACGTTCCGCGGCCGACCCGACCAGCCCGAGTTCTCGATGTGCTCGACGCGGACGTGGTCGTGCTCGGCGGCGAGCGCGTCGAGCCGCGCGGGGGTGTCGTCCGTCGAGCCGTCGTCGACGAAGATCACCTCGTACTCGTCGCGCGGCAGCGACTGCTCGTGCACGAGCGTCCGGATGCAGTCGTCGACGTGCGAGCCCGGGTTGTAGACCGGGACGACGACGCTCACCTTCGGCGCGGCCATCAGGCGCGCGCGGGCACGTAGCCCCAGGCCTCGCTGATCTCGCGCAGCGCGGGCGGGATCTCGTCGGGCGAGGGAAGCGGCTCCGCCGGCTGGATCTGGCCGGACTTGATCTTGTCGCTCCAGTCGCCGAGGCCGGCCTTGAAGCGCCCGTGGTCGTGCTCGCCGTAGTCGAGCATCGAGCGCTCCCACTCGACGCCGAGGAACTCGCAGACCTCGCGCGTGACCCGCTCGGGATCCTGCGTCAGGTCCTCGTAGCGCACGGTCAGCCCGTCATAGGACTGCCGCGCCGCCTCGAGCGCGTTCGCGTAGCGCAGGATCATCTCGAGGTTGCGCTCCTCGGTGTCCTTGTCCTTGCGCGCCGCCTGGCGCGAGCGCGCGGTCGAGACGGGGTGGCGCAGGAGGAAGATGAAGCGCGCGTCGGGCCAGCAGCGGCGGATCTCGTCGGCGATGAAGACGTCGTTCGGGGTCTTGTTGACGATGTGCTGCTTGCCACTCGCGGCGAGCTCGCGGTGCAGGACGCGGTCCCAGAGCAGGAACCGCAGCCGCTCGGCGTCGAGCGCGATCTCCTTGAGCGCCTTCTCGGCGTACGCGGCGTCGACCTCCACCTTCACGTGCCGGAGATGGAGCTCGTGCGGGGAGTGGATCTGCGAGTGGCTGTTGAGCAGCACCCGCAGCAGCGTCGAGCCGGAGCGGACGCTCGAGAGGATGAACGCGGGCTGCGCGACGAGTCGCTCGCCGCGCCGGGCGTGGCGCCCGCGCGGTGTGGTCGCGACGGGCGCCTTTCGCGCCTTCTGGAGCTGGTAGCCGGTCGCTCGGGTCAGCGCGTCGTTGATGGCCTTCTTGACCGCCATGGGCGAGCATCGAGGC
>DASZDF010000271.1:0-2987 GCA_035942275.1 Solirubrobacteraceae bacterium
CGCGGTCGACCTGGGACTCCTCGATGAACGCCCTCTCCAGCTGGGCGAGGCTCTGGCGCATCTTCATAATGCGCGGGAAAGGCTACTACTGGCTGCGCAAAGCCAGCACCGAGAGCCTTCCGCTGCGCACCAACTCGCTCAGCACGGTGACCACGCGGGCGTCGAACTGGGTGCCCGCGCAGCGCCGCAGCTCGGCGAGCGCCTCCTCGACCGGCATGCCGTCCTGGTAGGGCCGGTCGGAGGTCATCGCCTCGAAGGCGTCGGCGACGAAGAGGATGCGCGACTCGAGCGGGATCTGCGAGCGCTTGAGCCCGTCGGGGTAGCCCGCGCCGTCGACGCGCTCGTGGTGGCCGCGGATCCACCGGGCCTCCTCGATGAGGCCGGCGTGGGAGAGCATCAGCCCGCCGACGACCGGGTGCTCGCGGATCTGCGCGAACTCGTCCTCGGTCAGCCGGCCCGGCTTGGAGAGCACCGCGGAGGGGACCGCGATCTTGCCGACGTCGTGGAGCATCGCGGCGCGGCGGAGCTTGACGACGCGGTCGCGCCCGAGCCCGAGCGCCTGGGCGATGGCGACGGTGTAGGCGGCGACGTTCTCGGAGTGGTCGCGCGTGTGGAGCTGCTGCGCGTCGATCATCGCGACGAGGGCGTAGAGGTGGGCGACCATCCCCTCGGTCGCGGCCGCTTCCCCGCCGTCGGTCGCGGTGACCTCGCTGGCCACGGCGCAGAGGTCCTTGCCGTTGCGCTTTGCGAAGTACAGCGCGCCGTCGGCCAGGCGCTGGAGCTCCTCGGCCTCGCCGGCGTCCGACGGGCAGGAGGCGATGCCGCCGCTCACGGTGATCTTGCGGTCGCCGAGGATCTTCTCGCGGCCGATCGCGGTGCGGACGCGCTCGGCGACCAGCAGCGCCTCGAGCTGCGACGTCTCGGGGAGCAGCAGCGCGAACTCCTCGCCGCCGATGCGGGCGAAGCTGTCGGCGGGGCGGATGTGGGCCTCGGCGAGGCGCCCGACGGCGCGCAGGACGTCGTCGCCGGAGGCGTGGCCGAAGCGGTCGTTGACGAGCTTGAAGTCGTCGACGTCGAAGATGACGAGGCTCGCCTCGGACCCGTAGCGGGCGGAGCGCTGGACCTCCTTCTCGAGCGCCTCGAGGAGGAAGCGGCGGTTGTAGAGGCCGGTCAGCGGGTCGCGGATCGCCTGCTCGAGCTTCTCGCGGTAGTCGCGCGCGTTCTGGACGGCCACGCCCATCTGGTCGACGAGCAGGCGCAGCAGCTCGACGGCGTGCGGGTCGAACGGCTCGGCCTCGGGGCGCAGGAGGGTGACGGCGCCGATGCGCCGGCCGCGGGCCGACAGCGGGACGCGGAGGATCGCGCGCTTGCCGCGGCGCTCGACGACGGCCTCGGCGACGGGCGCGGGCGAGCGGTCGACCCACGGGTGCTCGGCGTGCCACTGGCCCGAGCTGGCGGCGAGGCGCAGGCGGTCCCCGTCGAGGAGGTGCAGCGCGGCGCTGCTGGCGCGGGCCGCGGTCTTCAGGACGCCGAGGGCCTGCTCGACGATCGGGCCCTCCTCGAGCGTCTGGGTCATCGTGGTGGCGAGGCCCGTGAGCGCCTCGAGCTCCTCGTTGCGGCGGGTGGCGACCTCGCGGATGCGGCGCTCGCGCACGACCGCGCGCTGGCGCTCGACGAGGAGGTAGGCCTGGCGGGTGAAGGCGAGCAGCAGGGCGACGAGCGTGAGCGACGCGAAGTAGACGCCGCCGGCGGCGGGGAGCTCGCCGAGCGCCAGCAGGGCGACCGCGGCGCCGGGGAAGGCGAGGACGGCGCTGAGCGGCAGGACGATCCGGCCGGCGATCCACGCGCGCCCGATCGTGCGGGGCGTCCGCGCCTGGCCGGCGGCCGGGGTCAGGCCGAGGTCGGCCGCGGTGGCGAAGGCGAAGCCGGCGGCGGCCCAGAGGGCGGCGGTCAGCGAGGGGAGGTTGGGGAGGACGCCGGCGGCGGCGCCGGCGATGAGGCCGTCACCGACGGTGATGGCGATCGTGCCGGCGGCGATCCACCAGGCGCCGGGCGCCCGGCGGATGGGACCGCTCGACGCCGCGCCGAGGGCGAACAGCATCACGGCGGCGAGGTCGAGGACGACGATCGCGGTGAGCGCGACGTCGCCGCCGTCCGCGGCGCGGACGACCAGCAGCCACGCTCCGAGGCCGCCGAAGATGAGGGCGAGGAGCGCGGCGTCGAGGACGCGCGTGGTGGGCGCGCCGGCGAGGCCCCGACGCGCCTGGGCGGCGGCGGCCATGACGAGAAGCAGGGATGCGCCGGCGCCGAGGTAGAAGCCGGCGCGGCCGATGTCGCCGGTCACGATCGCGGCGCCGACCATGAGCCCGGAGGCCGCCGCGGCGAGGCTCACGGAGAGGGCGAGCGTGCGCCATACGGGCGCGTAGCCGGGCTCGGTGACCGTGCGCGCCTGGAGGCGGGCGAAGGCGAAGGCCAGCAGGACGAGCGGAACGAGGAAGGCGACGTCGCCGAGCTCGACGCCGAGGAGCGGGAGCGCCCAGGGCGTCGTCACGAGCAGCGCGAAGACGGCGGTGCCGTCGCTGCGCGTCCCGGACCGCACAGGCCCGCCCTGATCCTCACCACGGACGCGATCGATGTCGTCGGTGTGCACCGCGCGCAGCGCGCCGCCGCAGCGGTTGCAGGCAGGGTCCAGGATCGTCTCCGAAGCGGCCTGCCGCTCCCACCCACAAAACGGGCAGCGGTGAACGTACGTCACAGTAGGCACGATCATCGGCGCCCCGCCGCTCACCTTGACTCGCGCGGTGTGCGTCCGGACCTACTAGCGACGCCGCCCGTCTGCCGCGGTTGTCGGCGGGGCGGTCCGCCCGCCCACCCGGCCACACGCCGGGCGGCCCGGACGCTCGTGGGGCGGCGGCGGTCCGACCACCCCGAGCACCCACCCTCCAGACGGACATCGGGCTCCGCCCTCAGGTCCAGAGCGTCTGGCG
>DASZDF010000272.1:0-5583 GCA_035942275.1 Solirubrobacteraceae bacterium
CGGGATGACGTACGAGCGGTCCTCGGGCAGGCGGTCGTGCCAGAAGAACTGCTCGCGGCTGAAGACCCACGCGTCGGCCGGCCGCACGTACGGGGTGATGAAGTCCCACGCCTCCTTGGCGAGGTCGTTCGGCTCGTCGGCCCCGACGTGCAGGCGCCAGATGACCTTCGCGCCCGCGTCCTTGAGCGCCTGGGTGACCCCCGCGGGCTGCGGGTCGTGGACGAGGACGACGTCGTTGGGCCGGACGATCCGCGCGAACGCCTCGGCCGGCGCCGCGACCGTGTCGTCGTAGACGCGCCGCTGCTCGTCGTCGAGCGGGCCTCCGTCGCCGGCGTTGCCGTGCAGGCGGTTGTGGATGCGCTTCGTGAGCCGGAAGAACGCGGGGTTGCCGTTGATGACGACCCAGCGGCTGTCGACGCCGACGCTGCTCGTGTAGGCGAGCAGCGACGCGAGCATCTCGGCGACGCCGCCGCCCTGCGCGGTCGAGTTCACGCACCACACGGTGCGGTCGGCGAAGACCTCCTGCGCGTGCTCGACGAGCTGCTCGAGGTCGGCGCGGCCGGCGTCGTCGAGGACCGACGCGAAGCGCTCGAAGGGGAGCGGATGGATCTCGACGTGCTCGATCGGCTCCATCGCCTGCGGAACGTATCAGCGCAGGGCTTCGCGATACAGGGCTTCGTAGGCGTCGACGAACCGGTCGAGCGAGAAGCGCTCCGCGCGCTCGCGGCACGCGCGCGGGTCCTCGCTCGCCGCATCGAGGATCGCCGTGGCGAGCGCCTGCGGGTCGTCGCCGGCGAACGTCGTGCCGGTGATCTCGGGCCCCGCGGCATCGTCGGAGGCCACGGCGGGCGTGCCGCAGGCCAGCGCCTCGACGAGGACGAGCCCGAACGCCTCGCCCTCGGAGGCGAGCGCGCAGACGTGCGCCTCGCGGTAGGCGGCGAGCAGCGCCGTGTGGTCGTCGAGGTCGCGCAGCTCGACGCCGGCGGGAAGCGGCCCGACGGCGGTGGCCGCCCGCGCGTCGAGCACGAGCCGCGCGCGCGGCCGCTCGGTGCGCACCCGCGCGAACGCCTCGAGCAGCAGCCCCGCGCGCTTGTGCGGCGCGTCGAGCGCCGCGGGGCAGACGATCGTGAAATCCTCCGCGCGGTCGCCGCCCGGCGTGAACGCGGCGAGGTCGACGCCCGGGTGGATGACGTGCGGGCTGATGCCGAGCCAGCGCTCGAACCCGCGCGCGGCGGCCTCGCTCAGCGCGACGGTCGCGTGGGCGCCGGCGATCGCGCGCCGGACGAGCTCGGCCCGCCCGCGGCGGTTCGCGAGCGCCTTGCGGTGCGGGACCCCCATGAACGAGTACACGTACGGCACGCCCGCCATGCGCGCGGCCGCGGCGTCGGTGTGGAACAGCGCGTGCGCCAAGGGCTCGTCGCGCACCTCGTACGCGGTGAACGGGACGTGCGTCAGGTGGTCCTCGTACAGGCGCCGGCGCAGGCGGCCGTCGAGCAGCCGCGGGACGCGGACGACCTCCATCCCGTCCTCCCGCGCGGCGGTCCGGCGGCCGCGGTGGCTCGTGACGAGCCGCACCTCGTGGCCCCGGGCCGCGAGCCCCGCGCCGAGGTCGTGCGCGAAGCGCTCGGTCCCGCGGCGGACCTCCGGCCAGTACGCGGGCGTGAGGAGGGCCAGCCTCAAAGGAAGAGCGTCCGGTGGCGTGCGCTGCCCGCTGCCAGCGCCGCGACCTCGACGGCGTCGACCAGCGCCTGCCCCGGCAGCTCCGACACCGCGCGCAGCCGCCCGCGCGGCGACGGTCCGTAGGACGGCAGGGCGGCGACGGCCCACGGGAGCGCGAGCGCCGGGCGCCGGAACGCGACCCCCGCAAGTGCGAGCACGAACCGCGCGTGCCGCCGCTTCCAGAAGACGCCGAGCTCGGCGTGGCGGCGCAGCTCGGGGTGCCGTGCGACGAGCGCCGGCAGCTGTCGCCAGCGCCACGCGTACCGGGCGCGGGCCGCGAACGACATCGGCTCGACGGCGTGGTAGGTCAGCACCTGCGGCGCGGCCACGAGCGGCGTGCCGGCGCGGCAGAAGAGGTCGGTGTCCTCGCCGGCGCAGAGCGGCATCCCGCGGTCGTCGAAGCCGCCGACCCGTTCGAGCACCGCGCGCGGGTAGACGATGTTGCACGTCTGCGCCTGCCACGTCGGCGGGGCGATCCACACCGAGCGGGCGCGGGCGGCGCGCAGCAGCGCGGCCTCGTCCGGGTCGGGGCGCGTCGCGCCCTGCACGACCGCGGCCGGCGCGGCCCGCGCCGCCTCCAGCGCGTTCGCGAGCCAGTCGGGCGGCGGGCGGCAGTCGTCGTCGGTGAACGCGACGAGCGGCGCGGTCGTCGCCCGCCAGGCGGCGTTGCGAAGCTCCGCGGGCCCGGCGTGGTGGTCGAGCGTCGCGTGGCGGAGCACGCCCGCCGCGGCGAGCGGGTGGGTCGCGACGATCCGCTCGGTCTCGGAGTCCCGGCCCGAGTCGTGGGCCACCACGACCTCCCAGTGCGCGCGGTCGAGCGACTGCTCCTCGAGCGCGTTGAGCAGCCACAGGAGGCGCAGAGGCCGCGCGTGCGACGCGACCGCGACGGCGATGTCGGGGCCGGTCACCGCTGCCTTCACGGGCCGGAGTATCCCGTACGCTCCGCCGATGCGGTGGCGCCGGAGGCCGGATCGCGTCGACGTCGTGCCGCGCGGCTGGCAGAGCCCGCTGCCCGACCTGGCCGAGCTGGCGCCCGATCACTTCGACCGCCCCTCGCCGCTGCACGGCATCCGCTTCGACCTCGCCGAGCAGGCGCGCCTGCTCGGCGACCTGGCGCCGCTCGTCGCGCGGTTCGCGCCGCCGGCCGGGTTCCGGCTCGACAACGGCTGGTACGAGAGCGTCGACGCAGAGGTCCTCGACGCGCTGCTCCGCCGGCTCCAACCGCGGCGGGTCGTCGAGCTCGGCTCGGGCTGGTCGTCGCTGCTGATCGAAGCCGCGCTGCCGGACGGCGCGATCCATTCCGTCCATGACCCGCACCCGAACGAGCGCGTCGCGGGCCTGGCGGTCGACCGCACGCCGGCTCAGGAGCTCCCCGAGGACGTCTTCACGGCGCTCGGCGCGAACGACGTCCTCTTCGTCGACACGTCGCACACGGTCAAGCCGGGCGGCGACGTCAACCGGATCGTCCTCGACGTGCTGCCCCTGCTCGCCGAGGGCGTCGTCGTGCACTTCCACGACGTCCTGCTGCCGTACGAGGTCCACCGCGCCTGGCTCGAGCGCGGCTGGTGGTGGTTCGAGCAGTACCTCCTCCAGGCGTTCCTCGCCGGTAACCCGGACTGGGAGGTCCTCCTCGCCGTCCACGCGCTCACGCGCGAGCGCGCGGCGCTCGTCGGCGAGGTCGTGCCGAGCTACACGGGCGCGACGTACCCGAGCGCGTTCTGGATCCGCCGCACGGCCGTCACCCCCACACCTTCCACGGAGGGTCTCCCGCGCCCCACAGGTCGTTGAGCAGCACCGCGTCCTTGTAGGTGTCCATGCAGTCCCAGAACCCCGTGTGGCGGTAGGCCCGGAGCTGATCGTCGCCGGCGAGCCCCTCGAGCGGCTCGCGCTCGAGCACGCTCGACGGCCCGAGGTAGTCGAAGACGCCCTGCTCGAAGCAGAAGAACCCGCCGTTGATCCAGTGCTCGGAGCGCGGCTTCTCGTGGAAGCCGAGGACGCGGTCGTCGCCGTCGACCTGCGCGACGCCGAACTGGAGCTCCGGCCGCACGACGGTCATCGTGGCGAAGGCGCCGTGCTCGTGGTGGAAGTCGCGCTTGCGCCGCAGGTCGATGTCGGCGAGGCCGTCGGAGTAGGTCACGAGGAACGTCCGGTCGCCGACGCGGTCGCGCACCGCGTGGACGCGGCCGCCCGTCGGCGTGTCCAGCCCGGTGTCGACACAGTCGACCCGCACGCCATCGGGCCATGGCGTCGCCGCCACGAAGTCCTCGATCAGCTCGCGGCGGTAGCCGGTGCAGAGGATGAACTCCCGCAGGCCCTGGGCCGCGTAGATCTGGATGACGTGCCAGAGGATCGGCCGGCCGCCGATCTCGACGAGCGGCTTGGGGATGCCGGGCGTGTGCTCCTGGAGGCGGGTCCCGCGCCCGCCACAGAGGATGACGACGCGTTCGGGCTGCTCCTGTGGCACGCGGCCAGTATGTCCGACGGGGATTTAGTCTGGGGTCGTGCGGTTCACGCGAGGGCAGAGGAGCGCCGCGGCGCCGGTGGTCGAGGCCGTGCCCCGGCGCCTGCGCGGCGTCCGCTTCGACCTCGGCGAGCAGGCGGGCCGCCTGCGCCAGCTCACCCCGCTGATCCGCGGCTTCCGCGCGCCCGAGGGCTTCCAGCTGTGGAACGGCGAGTACGAGAGCGTCGACGCCGAGGTCCTGTGGGCGATGGTGCAGGGCCTCAAGCCCCGCCGGGCGATGGTCGTGGGCGCCGGCGGGATGGCGCGCAAGGTCCTCAAGGCGGCGCTCCCCCCGCACACCGTGCGCACCGAGGACCCCGTCGCGCTCACCGCTCGCGACGTGGTGCTCGCCGGCGCGCCGGACGCGGATCTCGTCCTCGGCCTGCTGCCCGAGCTGGCGCCCGGCGTGGTCGTCCACGTGCACCCGATCCGGCTGCCGTGGCCGGGCGGCGCCGGGCAGGATCTCCTCCACGCCTTCCTCAGCGGCAACCGCCACTTCGAGGTGCTCCTCGCGCACTACGCGCTGACCCGCGCGCACCCGGAGATCGTCCGCCAGGCCGTGCCGTCGTGGCGCGGCGGCTCGGAGCCGGCGGCGCTGTGGCTGCGCCGCACATGACGCCGCAGCTTTCGGTCGTCATCCCCACCCTCGGCCGGTCGGTGGCGCTCCCGGAGGCTCTGGCGCGGCTCGACGTGCAGGAGGGGGCGCCGCCGTTCGAGGTCCTCGTGGTGGCGGACGCGAACGCCCCGCCGGTGGACGCCGCGGCGCTCCGGGCGGAGCGGCCCGGCGCGTCCGCCGCGCGCAACGTCGGGCTCCGGGCGGCGGCGGCGCCGCTCGTCCTCTTCCTCGGCGACGACATCCTCGCCTCGCCCCGCCTGGTGGCGACGCACGTCGCGTGGCACGAGCGGCTGCCCGACGAGCGGGTCGCGGTGCTCGGACACGTCCGGTGGGCGCGGCGCCTGCGCCGGACGGCGTTCATGGCGTGGCTGGAGCGCGGGATCCAGACCGACTACGGCTCGATCGACGGCGACCGCGCCGGATGGGGGCACTTCTACACGACGAACGTGTCGGTGAAGCGCGCGTTCGCGCTGGCGGCGGACGGGTTCGACGAGGACCTCCCCTTCCTCTACGAGGACCTCGACCTCGCCCGCCGCCTCCACGACCTCGGCCTCGACCTGCGCTACGCACGGGAGGCGGAGGCCGAGCACCTCCACCCCGCGGCGCTCGAGGACTGGGGCGCGCGGATGGAGGCGGTGGGCCGCGCGGAGCGGGCGTTCGCGGCGAAGCACCCCGACTTCGAGCCGTACTTCCGGCGGCGGCTGGGGGCGGCGGCCGAGGGTCGTCGAGCGCGCGGCCGCGGTGCGCG
>DASZDF010000273.1:0-12309 GCA_035942275.1 Solirubrobacteraceae bacterium
GGCCGACAGCGCGCCCGCGCCGCCGGCGCCCGCGGCGGCGGCCGTCGCGGTGGCGGCGCCGCCCGCGCTGGCGGTCGTGCCGAGGTGGGCGAGGATCGCCTTCTTGAGGAAGAGCAGCGGCCCGACGGGCATCACCGCGGCGAGCGCCTTGTTGGTCTCGCGAAGCTGCTTGCGGAAGTTCGCGCACTTCTCGCACTGGCGCAGGTGGCGGCGCACCGGCGCGCTCATCCGCGTCAGGCCCTCGGCGACCTCGCCGAGCTCCTCGCGCACCTCGTCGCACGTGAGCAGCCGGGCCTCGGACATCTCGGCGAGCGACACGCGCGCGCGCACGAGGAGCGACTTGACGCTCGGCACTGTCGTCTCCATCGCCTCGGCGATCTGCTCGTAGGAGAGGGCGTCGATCTCGCGCAGCAGCAGGGCGGTGCGCTGCGTCTCGGGCAGCTCCTGCACGTCGCCGATGAGCTGGCGGAACTCCTCGCGCTTGTGGACCTTGTCCGCCGTCGTGAGGCCGCCCTCCGACAGGTGGACGTCCATCGAGTCGACGCCGATCGCGGTGTGGCGGCGCAGGTGGTTGAGCGAGCGGTTGCGCGCGATGCGGTACAGCCACGGCCGCACGTTGATCGGGCGGCTGTCGGCGAGCATCGCGTTGAACGACGCGGCGAAGACCTCCTGGAGCACGTCCTCGGCGTCCTCGCGCGAACCGAGCATGTGGCGGCAGAACGCGAGCAGCCGCGCCTGGTAGCGCGCGACCAGCGCCTCGAAGGCGGCGTGGTTGCCGCGGCGGACAAGGGCGATCAGCCGCTCGTCCGACTGGAGGCGGAGCAGGGGAGTCGGCCCGCGGAGTCCCGCGGCCCCGACGTGCTTGAGGGCAGTTGCTTCCACGCGTGTGGTTCGGAAACTCTCGGAGCGCAGGGAAGTTGCGCGCCGGGGGTGGCTGGCAACGGCCAGCGTAGCGCCGCTTGCACGCCCCGGACGGCGCTCGCGCGGGCTCTCAGGAAGTTCTCATGATGCGCGCCGGCGCCCCGCGGCCGCGGCCCGGCAGCCACCAGTTCCAGTCCCCGAAGAGCTGCATCGTCGCGGGGACGAGGACGAGCCGGACGAGCGTCGCGTCGACGGCGATCGCGACCGCGGTGCCGAGGCCGATCTCCTTCACCGACGGGACGCCGGCGAAGACGAAGGTGAGGAAGACGGCGGTCATGATCAACGCGGCCGACGAGATCGTGCCGGCGCTCGTGGCGAGCCCCTCGGCGACCGCGCGGCGGTTGTCGCCGTGCGCGCGGTAGCGGTCGCGGATCCGGCTGAGCAGGAAGACCTCGTAGTCCATCGAGAGGCCGAGCACGACGACGAAGACGAGCGGCGGCGTCAGGTTGTTGATCGGGTTGAACGCGAGGACGAGCACGCCGTAGGCCGCGCCGACCGACAGCAGGTTCATCACCACCGCCTTCAGCGGCAGGAGGATCGACCGCAGCGCGACCGCGAGGACGACGAAGGACAGCGCGAGCGCCGCCGCGATGACGCGCCACATCGAGTCGAGGATGTGGTCGCTGACGTCGCGGATCCGTGCCGCCTCGCCGCCGAGGTGGACGTCGGCGCTCTGGGCGAGCGGCGTGCGCGCGAGCGGGCCGGTCTCGAGGCGCTCGACGAGGTCGCGCGCCTGCGGCGACTCGGGGTCGTGGCGCGAGGCGCCGTCGACGAGCACCTCGCCGCCGCTGGTCGTGCGCGTCGCGACGCGCGTCAACTCGGGGTCGCGGCGCAGGTCGGCGGCGAGCGCTTCGACGGCGGAGGGGTCCGGCTTCGCGCCGCCGCGCGGCACGATCGCCACGCGGACCGCGCGCGGGAACCCGCCGGATTGAGCGGCGACGCGCTCGGTCG
Organism: Solirubrobacteraceae bacterium; assembly: GCA_035942275.1. GTDB lineage: Bacteria > Actinomycetota > Thermoleophilia > Solirubrobacterales > Solirubrobacteraceae > CADCVT01. The sequence continues at coordinate 1,873 of DASZDF010000273.1, forward strand.
CGCTCCGCGTGAGGTCGTCGGGCGGCAGCTCGCGCAGCGGGCCGGCGGTGGTCTTCAGGTCGAGGGCGGGCGCCGCGAGCGCGAGCAGGATCGCCGTGGCCAGCACGGCCGACAGCGCGGGGCGGCGCATGACCGCACGGGTCCAGCGCGACCAGCGCCGCTCGTCGCCGTCGCGGTCGATCGCGCCCGCGAGCCGCCGGCGGACCATCCGCCGGCCGAGGAGCCCGATCAGGGCCGGGAGCAGCGTGATCGCGACGAGGACGGCCGCCGCCACCACGAGGATCGCGCCGAGCGCCATCGATCGCAGCAGCGTGCTGTCGATGAGCCACAGGGTCGCCAGCGAGCAGATGACGGCGAGGCCGCTGAACACGACGGCGGTGCCCGACGTCGCCATCGCGCGGCTGCGCGCCTCGTCGGGCGCCGCGCCGCCCGCGATCTCCTCCCGGAAGCGCGCGAGCACGAACAGCGAGTAGTCGACGGCCACGCCGATGCCCAGCATCGACGCGATGTTCGTGACGTAGACCGACATCTCCAGCGAGCGCGACAGCAGGTAGATCTCGGCGGCGGTGACGACCACGGCGACGACCCCGAGCACGAGCGGCAGCAACGCCGCGGCGAAGGAGCCGAACACGATCAGCAGCACGACGCCGACGATGGGCAGCCCGATCGCCTCGGCGCTGCGCAGCTCGCTCTGCGCCTCGTCCTCCAGCGCCGCGAACAGCGCCGGCTGGCCGATCAGCGTCGCCGTGACCGGGCCCTGCGCGTCGAGCTCGTCGCGCAGTGCGCGCGCGGCGTCGAGCGCCTCCTGCTCGCCCTCCGGGGCGCGGAGCGGGACGGTCGCGAGCGGCCCGCGTCCCAACTGCTCCTCCGCACGCGCGAACGCTTCGGCTGCCGCCGCGACCGACGCCTCTCCGCGCACCGCCGCGCGAATGCGCTCGATCGCCCGCCGGCGCTGCGCGCCCGTCGTGCCGGGGCGCGCCCGCAGGACGACCGACAGCGGCTGCTGCTCTCGCGGCAGGCGCTCCGACACGACGGCGTCGACGGCGAGCGACCCGCTGCCGGGCACGTCGGAGCCTCCGCCGCGCAGATGCTCCGACTGGCGGAAGGCGAACGGCAGCGCGGCGGCGACCAGCGCGACCCACGCCAGCACCACGAGCGCGCGCCGCCGCGACACCGCGCGCTCCAGTCGCACCATCCACCGGCGGATCCCACGCTCCTCCACCTGCACCCGCTCCCGCGTTCGAACGATCGGTCGAAACCTGCTCACGGGGTTTTTTAGAACGATCGGTCGAAACGCGGTGTGACGCACGGCACACGGCGGCCGCCCGCAGCGCCGGCCCGCAGCGCCCCGCTCCGCCAGCGACCGGGGCCGGCCAGCGCCCCCTACTCCGCCGACAGCCGTTCGTGCGCGCTGATCGCGTTGAAGCTCAGGATCGCGTCGAGGATCCGCTCGCGCGGGACGTCGCGGTGCTCGTACCACCATCCGCAGAACGCGCGGATCCCCGCGATCACCAGCCCGACGTGGTCGTCCTTGCCCGGAGCGCCGGGCTCCGGAGGCGAGCTGAGCAGCGGGGCGAGCATCGCGGCGCGCTCCGCCTGAAGGCGGTCGTAGATCGCGGCCGCCTCGACGTCGGCCGGCCGGTCGTGCAGCAGCAGGCGCCAGGCGTCCGGGTGCCGCTCGAGGTGCTCGAGGTAGGCGTCCATCCCCGCTCGCAGCCGGTCGTCCTTCGCCACGTCCGTCACCGCCGCCTCCACCCGCTCGATCAGGTCCTTCGTCTCGGCGGCGAGCACCGCCTCGTAGAGCTGCGCCTTCGAGCCGAAGTGGTGGTAGAGGACCGACTTCGCGATCTCCGCCCGCTCCCCGATCGACGCGACCGACGCAGCGTGGTACCCGCGCTCAGCGAAGACGTCGCGCCCCGCGGCGAGCATCTTGTCGCGCCCCGGCTCGTCCGGTCGCGTCCTGGCACGCCGCGGCATGCGGCGAGGCTACCGCCGGGCCGGGCGATGAATTCCGCGACACGCGGCGGTCTCAGTAGGAGAGAATGTCCAACGGCGCCGTCCCGCGCCCAACCCTCGATTCCGGCGCTCACGCCGCCGGCCGCAGCGGGGGCAAAGGGAGCTCGAGCTCTCGGGATGCCGGTCGTTGCCCTTTCCGGCGGGGCGTCGCGAGCGTGGGTCGCGGAGCCGCCGCCGCACGAGAGGGAGCTACGAGATGACCAGGCAGAGATCGTTCAAGCGCCTCGTCCGCGCGCGGATGGAGAAGACCGGCGAGAGCTACGCCGCGGCGCGCGCGTCGCTGCTCGGGGCGGAGCAGCCGAGGACGGCCGCCGAGCCGGCGCCGCTCGCGACGTCCGACGCCGGCATCCGCGAGCGGACCGGGCGCGGCTGGGAGGAGTGGTTCGACCTGCTCGACGAGTGGGGCGCGGCGGATCGCTCGCATCGGGACATCGCCCGGTGGGTCGCGGACGAGCTGGGGATCGACCCGCTGGTGTGGGAGGCCCAGGCGGTCACGATGAGCTACGAGCGCGCCCGCCGTGGGCGTGAGATCGGCGAGAAGGCGGACGGGTTCACGATCACCGCCTCGAAGACCGTCGCGGTGCCGGTCGAGCCGCTCTACGAGGCGTTCGTCGAGGAGCGGCGCGACGCGAACCTCCGCGAGCGCACCGCCACGAAGCCGAGGTCCGCCCGGTTCGACTGGGGCGACGGCCCCACCCGCGTGAACGTGACCTTCGTAGCGAAGGGCGAGGCGAGGAGCACGGTCGCCGTCGAGCACGCGCGCCTCGCCGACGCTGCGGAGGCCGAGCGGATGAAGGCGTTCTGGCGCGAGCGCCTGGCGGCGCTGAAGGCGGAGCTCGAGGGAGGCGCGCGCGACGCCTGAAGCCCAAACGTCCTGGTTGACCGTCGGTATGCGACGGTCATCCAGGACTGTTCGTTCGCGCCGCGGCACTACGATCGCGGACGCATGCGACCGAGAAACGGCTGACGCTCGGCAGTACCCGGGGCGGGACTTGAACCCGCATGCCCCCGAAGGGACAGCGCCTTTTAAGGGCGCCGTGTCTGACCAGTTCCACCACCCGGGCGTAGCGGATCGTAATGCGCCATGCGCGATGCGACCGACGCATCTAGAGTCCACGGCGTGAGCGATCGCATCATCGGCGTGGACGTCGGCGGAACGAAGATCGCCGCCGCGGCGCTGGAGGGCGGCGTCCTGGGCGAGGTGTCGCTCACCCCGACCGAGACGCACGAGACCGATCGGTTCCTCGACCAGCTTGCCGGCATCATCGCCGGGCACGGCCAGGCGGACGCGGTCGGGATCGCCGTTCCGAGCGTCGTCGACTTCGAGACCGGCACCGCGCGGTTCAGCGTCAACGTCCCGCTCCAGCACGTGCCGCTCAGGGCCGTGCTGTCGGAGCGGTGCGGCGGCGTGCCGGTCTTCGTCGACAACGACGCGACGTGCGCTGCGCTCGCCGAGGCGCTCGGCGACGACATGCAGCCGATCGCGAGCGTCGTCGTGATGATCACCGTCGGCACCGGCGTCGGCGGCGGCGTCGTCCTCAACGGGCGGATCTTCCGCGGCGCGACCGGCGCGGCCCCCGAGCTCGGCCACATGATCATCGCCGCCGACGTCACGAAGGGCGCCCCGCCCACGCCCGAGAGGTTCCCGCACCCCGACGCCCTCGAGTCGTGGGCCGCCGGCCGCGAGCTCGATGAGCTGGGCCAGGAGCGGGGCATCGGGAAGGGCCCCGAGGTGGTCAGGCGCGCGAAGGAGGGAGACCCCGACTCGGTCGACGCCATCCGCATCGTTGGGGAGCGCCTCGGTGTGGGCATAGCCAACGTGATGAACCTCTTCGACCCGGACCTCATCGTCATCGGCGGCGGCGTCTCGACCGCCGGCGAGCTGCTGACGGGCCCGGCCGAGGAGGTCGCCCGGCGACTCGCGCTCCCGGGCGTCGGCACCAAGACCAGGATCGAGCTCGCACGACACGGCGTGGAGGCAGGGGTAAGAGGCGCGTCCCTGCTGGCCGCACAAGAGCTGCAAGCGATGGAGAGGACCCCATGAGCACCCCGGCCGTCAACGCGAACCCCAACCTCGCCGCCCTCGCGGCGGCGGGCACGAGCCCGTGGCTCGACCAGATCCAGCGTTCGATCATCGAGAGCGGCGAGCTCGCCCGCCTGCGCGACGAGCTGAGCCTGCGCGGCGTCACGTCGAACCCCGCCATCTTCGAGAAGGCGATCCTCGGCTCGAGCGACTACGACGACACGATCTCCGAGCTGACGTCGAACGGCGCCGACGCGCGCGAGATCTTCCGCACGATCGCGGTGGCCGACGTGGGCGCCGCCGCCGACGTCCTGCGCCCCGTCTTCGACGAGCACCAGGACGGGTTCGTCAGCCTGGAGGTCGACCCCGACCTCGCCTTCGACACCGACAAGACCATCGCCCAGGCGCGCGAGTACTGGCAGGAGCTCGACCGCCCGAACGTGATGATCAAGATCCCGGGGACGCTCGAGGGCGTCCCGGCGATCGAGCAGGCCACGTACGAGGGCATCAACGTCAACGTCACGCTGCTGTTCAGCGTCGCGGCGTACGCCCAGGTCATGGAGGCTTACATCAAGGGCCTCGAGCGCCGCCACGCCGAGGGGAAGCCGCTCGACGTCCACTCCGTCGCGAGCTTCTTCGTCAGCCGCGTCGACACGGAGGTCGACAAGCGCCTGAAGGACCTCGACCGCGAGGACCTGCGCGGCATCGCGGCGGTCGCCAACGCGCGCGCCGCGTACAAGCTCTACCAGGAGGTCTTCGAGGGCGACCGCTTCGGCGAGCTGCGCGCCGCGGGCGCGAACGTCCAGCGCCCGCTGTGGGCGTCGACGGGCGTCAAGGACCCCGCGTATCCGGACACCAAGTACGTCGACACGCTCGTCGCGCCGCACACGGTCAACACGATGCCGATGGACACGCTGAACGCCACGGCCGACCACGGCGACATCCGCCCGGACACCGCGCTCGAGGACCCGACGGAGGACCTCCGGAAGCTGGAGGAGGCGGGCATCGACATGGAGGACGTCACCGGGAAGCTCCTGCGCGACGGCGTCGACAAGTTCGTCACGCCGATGGAGAAGCTGCTCGAGGGCATCGAGAGCAAGCGGGGCGAGGTGTGACGGCCACGCTCGACACCGCGATCCCCGACGAGCTGGCAGGCGCCGTCGACGCGGAGGTCGAGCGCGCGCGGACGGAGGACGTCGCCGCACGCGTCTGGAGCAAGGACCCGACGCTGTGGGGCGGCACGGCGGAGACGCCGGAGCTGGCGAACCGCCTCGGCTGGCTGACGGTGGCCGACACGATGAACGAGCAGGTCGACGACCTGGAGGCGTTCGCGCACGAGCTCAAGGACGAGGGCTTCACCGACGCCGTCGTGCTCGGGATGGGCGGATCGAGCCTGGCGCCCGAGGTCTTCGCGCGCAGCTTCGACTCCACGTGCCTGGACCTCCACGTCCTCGACTCGACCGACGCCGACGCGATCGCGGCGATCGACCAGCGCACGAACCCCGAGACCACCGTCTACGTCGTCTCGACGAAGTCCGGCGGCACGATCGAGACCCGCTCGCTGGCCGACCACTTCTGGGCCAAGCGCCCGGACGGCCGGCACTTCGTCGCCATCACCGACCCCGGCTCCTCGCTCGAGGTGCTGGCGAGCGAGCGCGGGTTCCGGCGGACCTTCCTCGCCGATCCGGACATCGGCGGGCGGTACAGCGCGCTGAGCCCGTTCGGGCTCGTGCCCGCCGCACTGATGGGCGCGCCCGTCCAGGCTCTGCTCGACGGCGCGTCCGTCGCGGAGGAGCAGTGCCGCGGGGACGGCGACGGCCTCTGGACCGGTGCGGCGCTCGGCGCGCTCGCCAAGCAAGGCCGCGACAAGCTCACCTTCGTCGTCACCGACGAGATCGCGTCGTTCGGCCTGTGGGTCGAGCAGCTCGTCGCCGAGTCGACCGGCAAGCACGGCCGTGGCATCCTGCCCGTCGCCGACGAGCCGCTCGCCGCGCACGACGCGTACGGCGACGACCGCGTGTTCGTCCACCTGCGCGGCGACGGCGACGAGCCGCTCACCGCGCTCACCGACGCCGGCCACCCGGTCCTCACCGTGCCGGTCCAGGGCGCGGCGGACCTCGGCCGGATCTTCTTCTTCGCCGAGTTCGCGACCGCAATCGCCGGCTGGTCGCTCGGCCTCAACCCGTTCGACCAGCCCAACGTGCAGGAGGCCAAGGACAACACGTCCAAGGCGCTGGAGGAGGGCGCGGACGAGCCGTTCGCCGAGCCCGCCGAGGCGGTGCGCGCGCTCCTCGACGACGCGGCGCCGCCGGCGTACGTGGCGATCATGGGCTACCTCGCGCCGAGCACCGACGTCGACGAGGCGGTGGCGGAGCTGCGCAGCGCCATCCGCGGCCGCACCCGCGCGACGACGACGTTCGGCTACGGCCCGCGCTTCCTGCACTCGACCGGCCAGTACCACAAGGGCGGCCCGCCGACCGGCCGCTTCCTGCAGCTCGTGCACGAGGCGGGCACCGACGCCGAGGTCCCCGAGAAGGGGTTCAGCTTCGAGCAGCTCAAGCGCGCCCAGGCGGTGGGCGACTTCCGCACGCTGCGCGAGCACGGGCTGCCCGCGCAGAGGATCCTGCTCGAGGGCGACCCCGCCGTCGCGATCCGGACGCTCGCGCAGGAGGTGCGCTAGATGCAGATCGGCTTCGTGGGCCTGGGCCGCATGGGCGGCAACATGGTCCACCGCATCCACCGCGACTCCGACCACGAGGCCGTCGCCTTCGACTTCAGCGAGGAGGCGCGCGAGCGCGCGCAGTCCCACGGCGCGCAGGGCGCCGCCTCGCTCGAGGAGCTCGTCTCGAAGCTCGACCCGCCGCGCGCCGTCTGGGTGATGGTCCCCGCCGGCGACCCGACCGAGCAGACGGTCACGAAGCTCGCCGAGCTGCTCGACGAGGGCGACACGATCATCGACGGCGGCAACACGAAGTGGACCGACGACAAGCGCCGCGCGGAGGAGCTCGCGCCGCGCGGCATCCACTACGTCGACGTCGGCACGAGCGGCGGCGTCTGGGGCCTCGAGGTCGGCTACTGCATGATGGTCGGCGGCCCGCAGGAGGCGGTCGACCGGCTCAGCCCGATCCTCGACGTCCTCGCGCCGCCCAGCGACGAGGAGCACGGCCCCGGCTGGCGCCACATGGGCGCGGTCGGCTCGGGCCACTACGTGAAGATGGTCCACAACGGCGTGGAGTACGGGATCATGCAGGCCTACGCCGAGGGGTTCGCGCTCTTCGACGCGAGCGCCTACGAGCTCGACAACGCCGCCATCGCGCACCTCTGGATGAAGGGCTCGGTCGTGCGGTCGTGGCTGTGCGAGCTGGCCGCGCTCGCGTTCGAGCAGGAGGGGAACGACCTCACCGCGCTCGATCCGGTCGTGGCCGAGTCCGGCGAGGGGCGCTGGACGGTCGAGGACGCGGTCGAGCAGCGCGTCCCGCTGCCCGTGATCACGGCGGCGCTGTACGAGCGCTACAGCTCGCAGTCGCGCGGCGACTTCGCGGCGAAGGTGAACGCCGCGCTGCGCGCGCAGTTCGGCGGGCATGCGGTGCAGCGGCGGGCGGACGGCTGATGGCGACGGCGGAGGCGAACCCTCTCTCCGCCGGACTCGAACGCCTGCCCGTCCACCCGACGACGCTCGTCATCTTCGGCGCGACGGGCGACCTCGCCAAGCGCAAGCTCCTTCCCGCGATCTACAACCTGGCCCACGAGGGCGCCCTGCCGGAGCGCTTCCAGCTCGTCGGAGCGTCGCGCGGCGAGATGACCGACGAGCAGTACCACGAGCTGTCCGTCGAGTCGATCAGGTCGTTCTCGCGGCGCCCCGCGGACGAGGACGTCCTCGCCCGCCTCGTCGACGGCATCCGCTACGTGCAGGCGCCGTTCGACGAGCCGGCGGGCTACGAGCGGCTCGACGCGGCGCTCGGCGAGCTCGACGAGGCGGCCGGCGTGCCGCTCAACCGCTGCTTCTACTTGTCGACCGCCCCGTCGTTCTTCCCGGTCATCGTCGAGCGGCTCGGGGCGCAGGGCCTCCACCGGCGCGAGGGCGTCGAGGTGCGCGTCGTCATCGAGAAGCCGATCGGCCACGACCTCGAGTCCGCGCGGGAGCTCAACCGGCGCGTGCTCGCCGTCGTCGACGAGCACCAGGTCTTCCGGATCGACCACTACCTGGGCAAGGAGACCGTCCAGAACATGCTCGCGTTCCGCTTCGCGAACGGGCTGTTCGAACCGGTCTGGAACCGCAACTACATCGACAACGTCCAGATCACCGCGTCGGAGGACATGGGGATCGGGACCCGCGCCGGCTACTACGACGAGTCGGGCGCGCTGCGCGACCTCGTCCAGAACCACATGCTCCAGCTCCTCACGCTGCTCGCGATGGAGCCGCCGGTGCAGTTCACCGCCGACCAGGTGCGCGACGAGAAGGTGAAGGTCCTGCGCGCGATCCCGCCGCCGGAGCCCGAGCGCATCCAGGAGTTCGCCGTCCGCGCGCAGTACGCGGCCGGGACGGTCGCGGGGGAGGACGTCCCGGGCTACCACGAGGAGATGGACGTCCCGGACGACTCGACGACCGAGACGTACGCCGCGCTGCGCCTCGAGGTCGACAACTGGCGCTGGGCGGGCGTCCCGTTCTACCTGCGCACGGGCAAGCGCCTGGCGCGGAAGGTCACCGAGATCGCGGTGACGCTCAAGCCGGTCCCGCACCTCGCCTTCCAGCAGGGCGGCTCGCTCGGCGTGCGCCCCAACCAGCTGGTCTTCACCGTGCAGCCCAACGAGGGCGTGTCGCTGTCGCTCGGGGCGAAGATCCCGGGCACGCGGATGTCGATCCGCCCGGTGAACATGGAGTTCCTCTACGGGACGAGCTTCGTGTCGCAGTCGCCGGAGGCCTACGAGCGCCTGCTGCTCGACGCGATGCGCGGCGACGCGACCCTCTTCACGCGCGACGACGAGGTCGACGCGCAGTGGCAGATCATCGATCCGGTGCTGCGCGGGTGGGCCGCCCTCGACGGCGACGTCCCGAGCTACGAGGCCGGGACGCAGGGCCCCGGGGAGGCGGGGGCGCTGCTCGTCGGCGAGGACCGCTGGCGCCGGATATGAGCGACGCGGTCTGGAGCGACGAGGACACCACCCCGTCGAAGATCGAGGCCGCGCTGCGGAACATGGAGGCCGAGCGCCACCAGGAGGACCGGGCGGTGCCGGCGCGCGTGCTGAACCTCGTGACGATCGTCGACCGCGACTGGCGCGGCGAGATCGAGAACCGGCTCGCGAAGGTCGGCCGCTACCACGCGTCGCGCACGGTGCTCTGCGCGGTCGAGCCGGGCCGGACGAAGCTGTCGGCCCGCGCGAGCGCGCACGTCGAGAACGACGCCGTGCGCGAGCACGTGCTCCTCGAGCTGGGCGAGCGCCACCTGCCGAGGCTCGACCGGATCCTCGACCCGCTCGTCATCACCGACATCGCCACCGCGGTGTGGGCCCCGCACGGCCACGACGAGGGCGTCGACGCGGTGTGCGGCCTCGCGCAGGTCGTCCTGCGCGACTCGGTCGACGAGCAGGACGTCCGCGCCGCCCTCGATCGCGCCGCGCAGATCGCCAAGCGCACGTACGTCGTCGACCTCGCGTGGCTGCGCACGACGCCGTGGCGCGAGCGGATCGCGGCGTCGTTCGACCCGCCGGCGTGGCGCGGGCACCTGCGCAAGCTGAGCGCGGTCACCGTCCGCCACAGCCCGGAGTCGACGGTCGCCGCGCTGCTGCTGTTCGGCTGGCTCGTGAGCCGCCTCGGCTGGGAGCCGTCCGCGCTGACCGGGAACGCCGGGTGGATGCGCGGGAGCGCGCGCGGGCGGCGCGGCGAGATCGCGCTGACGACCGAGCCGACGGAGCAGGGGGTGCGCGGCCTGGCGGGGGTGACGCTCGAGACGGCGGACGGGATGGTCCTCTCGCTCGACCGCGGCAAGGGCGGCCTCCAGGGGTTCCGGCGCTTCCCCGACGGACGGGAGGCGCGCTGGACCGTGCTCGGCGCGTCACGCGGGGAGCCGGGGATCCTCGGCGAGGGGATCCGGCAGGCGCTGCTGCGCGAGCCGACGTACGAGCCGGCCCTGCAGGCGGCTCGCACGCTCGCCGGATGACGACGCTCACGGTCTGCGAGGACGCCGAGGCGGCGGCGCGGCACCTCGCGACCGCGCTCCACGGCCACCTGCGCGCGGGCGCCCGCCACGTCGCCCTGTCCGGCGGCACGACGCCGCGCCGCGCGTACGAGCTGCTCGCCGCGAGCGACGCCGCGCTCGACGGCGTCCACCTCTGGCTCGTCGACGAGCGCTGCGTGCCGAGCGACCACGCCGACGCGAACGCGCGCATGGTGGAGGAGG
>DASZDF010000274.1:0-10070 GCA_035942275.1 Solirubrobacteraceae bacterium
ACCGCTTCCCCTCGCGGTGCAATCGGACTCCCATTTGGGTACTTGGACGATTACCGAACTTGAACGAGAGGGGCACGACATGGCAGGCAACGTAAGCGAGCGTGAGGCCAGGGAAGTCGCCGAGGCAGCGCGCGAGACCGAGTGGAAGCTGCCGAGCTTCGGCAAGGAGCTCTTCATGGGCAACTTCCGCCTCGACCTGATCCACCCCCAGCCGCCGCTCGACGAGGCCGCCGTCGAGAAGGGCGAGCGCTTCCTCGAGCGCCTCGGCGCGTTCCTCCAGGAGCACGTCGACCCGCTCCAGATCGAGCGCGACGCGAAGATCCCGGACGAGGTCGTCCAGGGCCTCAAGGACATGGGCGCGCTCGGCATGAAGGTGCCCGAGGAGTACGGCGGCCTCGGCCTCTCGCAGGTCTACTACAACAAGGCGCTCGCGCTGGCGGGCTCCTACCACTCGTCGCTCTCGACGCTGCTGAGCGCGCACCAGTCGATCGGCGTCGCCGAGCCGCTGATGCTCTTCGGCTCCGAGGAGCAGAAGCAGAAGTGGCTCCCGAAGGTGACGAAGGACCACGTCAGCGCGTTCCTGCTGACCGAGCCCGACGTCGGCTCGGACCCGGCCCGCCTGGGCGCGACCGCGACCCCGACCGAGGGCGGCTACCTCATCAACGGGCGCAAGCTGTGGGCGACGAACGGCGCCATCGCCGACATCGTCGTCGTGATGGCGAAGGTGCCGAAGCACGAGGGCGGCCGCGGCGGCATCAGCGCCTTCGTCCTGCCCTACGACACCGAGGGCGTGACCGTCGAGCACCGCAACGCGTTCATGGGCCTGCGCGGCATCGAGAACTCGGTGACGCTGCTCGAGGACGTCTTCGTCCCGGCGGAGAACCTGATCGGGAAGGAGGGCCAGGGCCTGAAGATCGCGCTGAGCACGCTCAACACCGGCCGGCTCGCGCTCCCGGCGATCTGCGTCGGCGTGTCGAAGTGGGCGACGAAGGTGGCCCGCGAGTGGTCGGCCGAGCGCGTGCAGTGGGGGCAGCCCGTCGGCAAGCACGACGCCGTGGCGCAGAAGATCGCGTTCATCGCGGCCACCGCCTTCGGGCTCGAGGCGATGCTCGACGTCTCGTCGCGCCTGGCCGACGACAAGAAGTCGGACATCCGCATCGAGGCGGCGATCGCGAAGCTCTACGCGTCCGAGATGGGCTGGAAGGTCGTCGACGAGCTGATGCAGGTCCGCGGCGGGCGCGGCTACGAGACCGCCGAGTCGCTGAAGGCGCGCGGCGAGAAGCCCGTCCCCGTCGAGCAGGCGATGCGCGACATGCGCATCAACCGGATCTTCGAGGGCTCGACGGAGATCATGCACCTGCTCATCGCGCGCGAGGCGGTGGACAAGCACCTCGAGGTCGCCGGCGAGATCCTCGAAGGCGACGGCGACCTCAAGGAGAAGGCCGGCGTCGCGGTGCAGGCGGCGAAGTTCTACGCGAAGTGGCTGCCGCAGCTCGCCACCGGCGAGGGCCGGCGGCCCGGTTCGTTCGCCGACTTCGGCGCGCTCGCGACCCACGTCCGCTTCGCGGAGCGCTCGTCGCGCAAGCTCGCCCGCTCGACGTTCATGTTGATGGGCCGCCACCAGGCGAAGCTCGAGAAGAAGCAGGCCGTCCTCGGGCGCATCGTCGACATCGGCGCGGAGCTGTTCGCGATCTCCTCGGCCGCCGTGTACGCCCAGACGCTCGTCGCCGAGCACCCGGAGCGCGGCGATCAGGCGATCGAGCTGGCGGACCTGTTCTGCAAGCAGGCCCGCCGGCGCGTCGACGCCCTCTTCGCCGAGCTGTGGGCCAATGACGACGACGACAACTACAAGGTCGCGCTGCAGGTGCTCGACGGCCGGCACGAGTGGATCGAGGAGGGCATCCTCGACCCGTCCGGCGGCGGGCCGCGGGTCGACGAGGAGCAGCCGGGCGAGACCGCGCCCGGCGCCCGCTTCGAGCGCGACAGCGATCGCGCCGGCGCGGGCGGCTGACGCGCTCAGGCAAGATCCCGGCGGTGAGGACGCTCCTCGCCGCCGGCATCGCCTGCCTGCTCCTCGCCCCCGCGGCGCCGGCGCAGCTACCGCTGCCTCCGCCCGGCGGAGGCCAGGAGCAGCCTCCGCCCCCTCCGCCCGAGCCCCCGCCCGCAGTCGACGCCGCTGCACCGGGCACGCAGTGGACGACGTTCGCGGGCGACGGCGCACGCCGGTCGGCGAGCGGCGACGCGTCGATCACGCCGCCGTTCGGCCTGCTGTGGTCGGTCGACCTCGGCACGCGCCTGAGCTATCCGCTCATCGCCGACGGCCGTGTCTTCGTCAGCCGCACGAACGGCCACGAACCGCAGGCCGGGGCCGTCGTCGAGGCGTTCGAGGCGACGACCGGCGTGAAGCAGTGGAGCACGCCGATCGGGCAGCACGTCGCAGCGGCCGAGATCGCCTACGGCGGCGGGCGCGTCTTCGCCCACGACGCCAACAAGACGCTGTACGCGCTCGACGCCGCGACGGGCGCCGTGCAGTGGCGCGCCGAGGTGAACGTGTTCCAGAGCAACTCGCCCGTCGTCGCCGGCGACACGGTGTACGTGCAGGAGGACGAGGTCGTCGCGCTCGACGTCGCGACCGGCGCGCGCCGCTGGCAGCAGGCGCTGGACGGCGCGTTCGCCGAGCCCGCCCTGGCCGGCGACCGCCTGTACGCGGCGGGCGCCGACTGCGGCGTCTCCGCACTCGACCGCCGCGACGGCCGCGTCATCTGGACGGCGAAGGCAGGGTGCCGCGCCAGCGGCCGCGAGCCCGTCGTGCTGTGGCGAGACCGCGTCGGAGGGCGCGACCAGAACCTCGGCGCACGGCGGATGAGCGACGGCGAGCCCGCCGGCGGGCCGTGGTTCCAGGTCGCGGTCGACGACGTGGGCATCGCGACGGAGTACGGGCACTCCGCGTCGCAGACGCGCCTCGTCGCACACGACCTGAACGACGGCCGGGAGCTGTGGCGCTCGCCGTTCAGCCTGCTCCTGGGCATCCCCGGGCACGTGCTCGCGTTCAACGAGTCCGTCGTCTCCGCCGACGAACGCTCGCTCGGCGAGGCGATCGTGGCGCGCGACGCGCGTACCGGGGCGATCCGCTGGGCGGCACGGGTCCTCACGCGCGACGCGCGGTCGCCGACCTACGGCGGCATCCGCCAGTACGCCGCCGCCGGCGAGGGCATCGTCGTCGTCCCGCACGGCAACCAGCTGACCGCGCTCGCGCCGCTCGCGCGCGCACGGCCGGAGCCGATCGAGGTGAAGCTGTCGAAGCGACCCGACGTCGAGGCCGGGTCGTGGTTCGGCCTGAGCGGTACGACCGGCTCCGTCCTCGCGGCGTCGCGCACGACGCTCGAGGCGAACGTCCATCCGTTCCGCGGCTTCCGGCGCGTGAAGGAGGACGCGACCGAGGCGACCGGCCTGTACCGCCACAGCCTCCCCGTGCGCCGCAACACACGGCTGCGCGTCGTCACGGCCGACGGCCGGGTTTCGCGGCCCGTGAGCGTGTACGTGTACCCGAGGATCCGCCTGTTCGTCTCGCAGCGCGGCGGGCTCGTGCGCGCGCGGATGCGGGTGCTCTCGGTGCCGCGGATCCGCGCGCTGCGCGGACGGCGCGTCGCGCTCTACCTCGGCCGGCGCGGCTCGCGCCGCCTCGCCCGGATCGACGCGGCGCGCCTCGGTCGCGGCCGCTCGGCGACGTTCGTCTTCCGGCCGCTGCCCCGAAGCCGCGTCACCCGCCGCGCGTACCTGCTTGCCTGCGTGGCGGGCGCCCACCGCCTCGGGCTCGGGCGCGCGGACGTGTTGTCACGCCGGTGCGGCCGCCGCGTCATCCGGTTCTAGCACGCGGTCGATGATGCGCCCGACGTACGGCGCGAGCGTCGCGCCGTACACGGACGTGATGTGGTTGGCGTCCTTGTAGACCAGGGCGCCGCCGAGGACCGGCGGACACGTCCGCGCGTCGCAGAAGAACCTCGTGAGGTCGACGGCGACCGCACGGGGCGAGCGGGCGGCGGCGGCGACCGCCGGGTCCGGCGGGAGCGCCTCGTCGCGCGGGCGCGCGCAGGCGCGCGCAGGCGGCTCGCCCTCCTCCAGCGCGCGGTCCACGCACGCCAGCGTCCTGCCGTCCGGGAGCATCTGCGGCGTGTCGCGGATGACGACGACGTGCTCCACCGACGGCGGCAGCGCGGCCCACGCGGCGGCGAACTCGTCCGCGTCGGCGGACGCGCCCTCCCACTGCGCCACGACCACGATGTCGACCTCGGGGTGACGCTCGAGCCAGCGCGGCACCTGCTGGCGCCAGCTGCGGCATTCGGAGCGCTCCGGCTCGGGCAGCCCGGGGTCCCCCGCCGCGAGCGGGCAGTGCGAGCGGGCGATCGAGGTCCCGCGCCAGCCGTTGCGCCTGGCCATCGGGCGCAGGGCGGCGCGCCAGTGCGACGCGTGGCTGTCGCCGATGACGGCGAACTCGCGCGTCGCCTGCGCCCGGCCGGTCCCGAAGACGCACGGCAGGATCAGCCCGTCGCGCTCCTTGAGCTCGCACGGCGCGTTCGGCGCGTCCTTCGCGACGACCGGCGCCGGGACGACGCTGCCGCGCGGCCGGCAGCGCGACCCGATCGCCGCGGCGCCGAAGCACGGAGGGCGCTTCGCGAGCACGCGCTTCATGGCGACCTCGCCGCGCTCGACGCGCTCGTCGAGGGCGGCCGTCCCGGAGGACGCGAGCAGCAGCACGGCGACGGTGCCCGCGGCGGCGGGGGCGAAGGCCCAGCGCGGCGTGAGCCGAGCCCGGCGCGCCGGGTCCTCGACGAGCACCTTCGTGATCCACCCCGCGAGGAGCGTCACGGCGAGGAGGACAACCCGGTTCGCGCCGGGCGCGAGCACGATCAGCGGCCAGTGCCACAGGTAGACGGAGTACGAGATGTCGCCGACGGCCTCGAGCGGGCGCAGCGCGAGGGAGCGCGCGGCGATCACCGCGGCGGCGCCGAGCACGGGCAGCAGCGCGGCGACGCCGGGGAACGCCGTGCCGGAGGAGAGCGCCACGGCCGCGACCCCGATCGCCGCGACGCCCGCCCACGACAGCGCGCGGGAGCGCCACCCCGACGGCGGCACGAGCGCGAGGAGCCCGCCGACGCCGAACTCCCACGCCCGCGCCGGGGTGACGAAGTACGCGGCGGCCGGGTCGCTCGCGGTCTTGTGCAGCGACCACGCGAAGCTCGCCAGCGTGACCGCGGCGAGCGCCGGCCCGATCCATCGCCGCCCCGCGAGCAGCGCGAGCAGGATCAGCACCGGCCACACGACGTAGAACTGCTCCTCGACGGACAGCGACCAGAAGTGGCGGACCGGCGAGGGCGCGTCGTCGGCCGCCTGGTAGTCGACGGCGGCGCCCGCGAGGTGCCAGTTCTCGACGTAGGCGGTGCTCGCGGTGATCTCGCCGAAGAACTGGTCCCACTGCGTCTCCGGCACGACGGCCTTGGTCGCGAGCGCGCAGAACGCGAGCACCACGAGCGCGGCGGGGAGGATCCGCCGCGCCCGCCGGGCCCAGAAGCCGGCGAGGGACAGCCGGCCGGTGCGATCGACCTCCCGGACGATCTGCCCCGTGATGAGGAAGCCGGAGATGACGAAGAAGACGTCGACCCCGACGAACCCGCCCGGCAGCGCGCCGGGCCACAGGTGGTAGACGACGACCAGCAGGACCGCGACGCCGCGGAGAGCCTGGATCTCGGGGCGCATGCACGCCCGAAGATCGCTCGCTCAGGCGGGCGCGCCCACCCACCCTCGGTGTCGACCCGTCACACCTTCGCGTGAGGGCGGCTACGCGCCGACGATCACGGGCGTGCCGATCGTGACACGCTCGTAGAGGTCGATCACGTCGGCCGGCGACATGCGGATGCAGCCGTGCGACGCGGCCGAGCCGAGCGAGCCGATGCTCGCGGTCCCGTGGAAGCCGACCGAGCCGTTGAAGCCGATCCAGCGTGCCTTGAGCGGGTTGTCGGCCGCGCCGCCGGGGACCGTCGTGCCGGCGAGGTCGCCCGCCCAGTCCGAGTCCGGGACGTTCCACGGCGGGTCGACCTGCTTGGTCTGGACGACGAACTTGCCCATCGGCGTCGGGTAGCGCGGCTCGCCCACCGCGACCCGGTAGCTGCGCACCAGCTCGCCGCGCTTGAAGACGCGGGCCGTCAGCCCGCTGCGCGAGACGGTGACGACGGTCGGGTTGGCCTGCCAGACGTCCTCCTTCGTGACGTCCGGATCGATGACCTCGGTCGTCGCGCGGAAGGTGCGGTCGGCGCGCGGGTCGAGCAGCGCGTCGGTGACGCGGCGCACCAGGGCCTCGCGGTCGGCGAGCCGGCGGCCCGGCTTGTCGTCGCTGACCGCGACCTGCGTGACCTCGAGCGTCAGCTCGGCGTTGACCGGCGCGCGGGAGACGGTGTCATGGATGTTCGCGACGAAGGCGCGGATGCGCTCGCGGTCGAGCGTGACCTTCGCGCTCTCGTCGTGGTTCACGCGCCCGCCGGTCAGGCTGCGCCAGCCGCGCTCGACGATGTTCCCGCCGCGCCCGGCCTCGTAGGCGGCGTGGACGGCGTCGTCCAGCCCCATCGTCATCCCCGCGGTCCTGGCCGACAGCGCGAAGCGCTCGCCGCCGACGCGGACACGCACCGGCCGGTTGGCCTTCGCCCGCAGGCGCTGGAAGACGCGGGCCATCGCCTCGTCCTCCGTCAGCCCGCCGACGTCGATGCCCTCGACCCGTACGCCGTCGGCGATCTTCCCGCTCCCCTGCTTGTCCGCGAACGCGAGCGTCGCGAAGAGCGCGGCCGGGACCAGGACGACCAGGAGGGCGAGGAGGAGGCGAGCGCGGGTCATCGGGGCAACGAAGCCCGGCGGCGGGCGCCGCGGGGAAGCGACGCAGTGTAGGACGCACCGATTCCCCGTCGTGCAGGAATTTCTTCACCGGCGTCGACGGGCGCCGGTCGGGGCGCCCGCCCGCTAACGCGGCGTCGAGCGGATCGCCGAGTTCGCGGCGCGCACCATGAGCCTGCGCTCCGGCCCCGCGACCTTGGCCTGGAGCGAGTAGTAGCGGCCGCGCTGCTTCCACTCGATCATCGGCGGCGAGCACGACGCGCCGCACGTCGTCGGCTTGTAGCGCCCGACGATGCCTCGCGCGAGCCTCACGCGCCGGCGGAACGCGAACGAGCCGTTCTCCTGGCCGCTGAACTGGGCGAGGAAGC
The DNA here is from genome assembly GCA_035942275.1 of Solirubrobacteraceae bacterium. Taxonomy (GTDB): domain Bacteria; phylum Actinomycetota; class Thermoleophilia; order Solirubrobacterales; family Solirubrobacteraceae; genus CADCVT01. The sequence goes on from DASZDF010000274.1 coordinate 7,248, forward strand.
ACGCGGTGGCGTTGCCGCAGTCGGGCGCTGCCGCGAGCGTGAACGAGTAGCCGTCGGGCCGCTCGAGGCCGCCGTCGCCGAACACCGCGTCGTCGTACCCCAGGCTGATGCGCGCAGGCAAGCGGATCGGGACGTCGGTGAGCGGCGCGACGCGGGCGATGTCGTCGCCGAGGACGTCGTCGACGTCGTACGTCTTCGCCTCCGCCGTGGCGGCGGAGGCGAAGAGGGCGATCAGGGCGGAGACGGCGAGGGTGGAGCGCACCCTGCCGATGCTACTTCTTGGCGCAGAAGGGGCCGGAGGCGACGGCGAACCGGCCGCTCCAGCCCGTCGGCAGGTCCGCCTTCGCGGTGCTCAGCGCCGACTGGAGGTGCTCGGTCGTCCGGTACGTGGCCGTGTTCGGCGTGCTCGAGGTGAGCGGCACGAACTCGCGCGAGCCGTCGGCCCACGTCACCGCGACGCGCGACGGCGCCTGCGCGCCCGCCTTCGTCACGGTCAGCTCCCAGGCGCTGCTCGAGCACTTGACGCTGTCCTTCGACGCGGAGACGCGCTGGAAGCCGGGCGCCGCCTCGTCGCGGACGACGAACGACTGCGTGGCCGTGCCGGTCGCGCCGTCGTCGTCGGTGACGGTGAGCTTGACCGCGTAGGTCCCGGGCCAGTCGTAGGCGTGGGTCGCGGTCGCGCCGCTTGCGGTCGTGCCGTCGCCGAAGTCCCAGGCGTACGACGCGACGGTGCCGTCGGCGTCGCTGCTGCCCGAGCCGTCGAACGACGCGGTCTCGAAGTTGCGGACCGACTCCGTGGGCGAGATCGACGCCGTCGGGGGCTGGTTCGGGACGTCCGGCGCGCAGCCCGGCAGCGCGCGGACGAACTCGAGGCTGCGCCGGACGTCGAGCCCGCCGTAGCCGACCTCGAACGGCTCGGCCACCGTCGTGCTGCCGGTCTTCGTCACGCGGTCGCGGACCGCGCCGGCCATGACCGCGCGCATCACGTCGAGCGGGGTCGCCGTCGGGCACGCGCTGAACATGAGCGCGGCCGCGCCGACGACGTGCGGCGTCGCCATGCTCGTGCCGTGCATCGGCGCGTACGGGACGAAGCCGCCGCTGCCGCCGCCGAGCGCGTCGTTGACGTTCACGCGCGGCGCGCCCGACGCTGCGCCGCCGGTCAGCGTGCGGGCGGCCCAGACGGACGAGCCCGGAGCGGCGACGTCCGGCCGGCGGGCGCCGCTGGCGGGCTCGGACTCCGGCGTCCACGTCGCGGGGTCGGGCAGCGTCTCGTTGCCCGCCTTCTGGCCGCGGCTCGAGTCGTCCGCGAGCTCGTGCGTCTTGTGGTCGTAGTTCGCGACGCCGAGCGCGTACGGGCTCTGCGCGTTGCCCGAGTAGGCGGCGCCGTCCTCGCCGCCGCCGCCGTTGCCCGCCGCGAACGCGACGAGGACGCCGGCGCGGTAGAGGTCGCGCGTCTGCTGCGCGGTGAGCGAGTCGGGGTCGAACGGGCAGCCGAGGAGGCAGCCCCACGAGTTGTTGACCGCGCGGATGCCGTACTCGTGGCCGTGCTGGAGGATCCACTCCATCCCGAAGGCCGACAGGCCGGCCCAGATGACGTCGCCGTTCTTGATCGAGACGATCTCCGACTGCGGCGCGACGCCGAAGACGTAGCCGTCGCCGCCGTAGCGCGCGGCGTCGTCGTCTCCGTCGCGGGTGTAGAAGCCGTTGCCGGCGATGATGCCCGCGACGTGCGTGCCGTGGCCGCTGGCGGCCTCCGTGGTCGGGAGCGTCTGCAGGTCGCCGTCGAAGCCCTCGCCGACGATGTGGTCGAGGACGACGGACCGCTTGATCCGCGACTCGCACGGCGCGTACGGGCCGGGCGTGCAGTCCCAGCCGCTGAAGTCCTTGTGGGTGTTGTCGATGCCGCTGTCGATGACGGCGGTCGTGACGCCCTTGCCGGTCGCCTCGCCGGCGGTCAGGCCGGCGGCGTCGGGACGCAGCGCGCCGAACGGGCCGCCCGCGGGGTCGAAGGTCCAGACGCCGGTGCCGGCGCCGCCGATGCTGCGCGCGTTGGTGTCGAGCGTCGCCCCCGACATGAGCGGCTTGAGCTGGTAGTCGGGCTCGACGAACCGGATCGCGCCCGAGTCGAGCAGGCGGACGAGCTGCGCCGGCGTCACGCGCGCGAGGAACCGCGGCGACGTGCCGTACCACTTGACCCAGGTCGTCGCGTCGGCGACGAAGCCCTCGACCTGCGCGTCGCGGCGCTCGGTCACGACCATCACGCGGAGCGTCCCGTCGGGGAGCGCGTACCTGAGCCGCTCGTGGAACTGGGACGAGACCTTCCCGCTGTGCTGCTGGAGCGCGGAGCTTGCGGCGGGCGTGAGCCAGGCGGCGTTCGCGGTGGCGGTGGCGGTGCCGCACAGGGCGAGCAGCGCAGCGGTGATGAGGGCGAGGGTGGTCGGGCGCATGGAAGCGGCAACGCGCCCGCGCGCCGAAACTGGCGCTATAGGTCAATCGACCAGACCAGCGCACACCCAGTTGTGCGCGCCGCGCCCGTTGTCCCACAGCTTCCGGGCGAGCGCGTCCTGCTCGGCCTTCGGCCGCAGGTACGCGTGCGGGCCCTTGCCGCCGAGCCCCTTCCAGGTCGACGGGACGAACTGGTAGTAGCCCGACGCGCCGGCGGAGTTCGGGGGCAGGTTCTGGCCGCCCGACTCGCACTGCACGATCGGCCACGGGATCGCCCACGGCCCGGACGAGGACTCGCCGCCGGCGGACGCGGCGCGGGCGATGGCGGCCTCGGCCTCGCGCAGGCGCGACTCCACGCCGCGGCGGTCGCGGCGGGTC
>DASZDF010000275.1:0-2183 GCA_035942275.1 Solirubrobacteraceae bacterium
ATCGAGGGCTGCGAGCCCTCGATCACGGTGGTCCCGGCCGCGGTGAGCGGCTCCTGTGCCGCGGCGGCCGGCGCCGTCGCCCACGTCGCGACGAGCGCGGCTGCCGCCCACGTCCGCGCGCTTCCAAGCATTCGTGCTCCCCCGTAGTGCGCTTTCGGACTTTACAACGCTAGGAGCGGCTGAAGCTTGCGCCGCGGGCGATACGTTGGCTGTCGTGGACGACGACGCTCTCGTCGAGATCAAGGTGCGCGACAACGGGCCGTACAAGGTGACGGGGCCGGTGCGGATCGTCGACGCCGACGGCAACGCCTGGGAGGTCGACGGCTCGCGGCCGGTCGCGCTCTGCCGGTGCGGGCGGTCGTCGACGAAGCCGTTCTGCGACGCGACGCACAAGACCACGGGGTTCTCGAGCTGTGAGCGGGCGTAGCACCCGCGCGGTCCACGCGGGGCTGCCGCCCGGCGCGGACGGCCAGCCGTTCCTGCCCGGGCCGACGTTCGCGGCGCCGTACCACCTTGCGGGTGACGCGTCGCCCTCGGGCTACGGGCGCTACGTCAACCCGACGTGGACGTCGTGGGAGGCCGCGCTGTCGGAGATCGAGGGCGGGCCGGCGCTCGGGTTCGCGTCGGGGATGGCGGCGTGCACGGCCATTCTCTCGGTGTTCCCCGGGCCCGTGGTGCTGCCGAACGACACCTACGGCGTGGTGGCCAAGGCCGCTGCGCTCCTCGGGACCGATGCCCGCTTCGCCGCGAGCGATCCGGAGGCGCTGCTCGCGCTCGCCGACGGGGCGGGACTCGTGTGGATCGAGACGCCGACGAACCCGTCCCTCACAGTGATCGACATCGCGGCGTTCGCTGCGGAGGTGCATGCGCGGGGCGCGCTGCTCGTCGTCGACGGGTCGCTGGCGACGTCGCTCGCGCAGCCGGCGCTGTCGTTCGGGGCGGACGTCTCGGTGGCGTCGGACTCGAAGGCGATGACGGGCCACTCGGACCTCGTGCTCGGGCACGTGGCGTGCTCGTCCTCGGAGCACGCGGGGTCGCTGCGGGCGTGGCGCGACGCGACCGGCGCGATCCCGGGTCCGTTCGAGGCGTGGCTCGCGCACCGGTCGCTGGCGACGCTGGGCGTGCGGTTGGAGCGCCAGTGCGCGAACGCGCTGGCGATCGCGCTGGCGGTCTCGGCGCGCGGGATCCCGACGCTCTACCCGGGGCTGCCCTCGCATCCGGGCCACGACGTCGCGGTCGCGCAGATGGGCGGCTTGTACGGGCCGGTGGTGTCGTTCGTCCTTGCCGGCGCGGAGGAGGCGCAGCGCTTCCTGTCCTCGTGCTCCCTGGTCGCCGAGGCCACGTCGTTCGGCGGCGTGCACTCGAGCGCGGAGCGCCGGGCGCGATGGGGGATCGAGCCGGTGGCGGAGGGGTTCGTGCGGCTGTCGGCGGGCGTCGAGGACACCGACGACCTGGTCGCCGACGTCCTCGGCGCGCTCGACTCGCTCTAGCTCTCCAGCGTCGCCTCGAGCGTGATCTCGTCGACGCCGCCGAGGGCGCGGCTGATCACGCACGTCTTCTTGGCCTCCTCGGCGATCCGCGCGAACGTCTCCTGGTCGATGCCGGGGACACGGCCGCGGGTCTTCACGATCATCTTCGTGATCGTCGGCGCGCCGTCGACGTTGCGCAGCTCGGCGCGGGCGTCGGTGTTGAGCTCCTCGGGCGTATGGCCCTCGTTGCCCAGCATCAGGCTGAGCGCCATCGTGAAGCAGCCGGCCTCGGCGGCGGCGATGAGCTCCTCCGGGTTCGTGCCCTCGCCGTCCTCGAAGCGGCTCTTGAAGGAGTACGGCCCCTCGTGGGCGCCGTTGCCGACCGTGATGCGGCCCTCGCCGCCCTGCAGGTCCCCGCGCCAGGTCGCGCTCCCGTTCCGCGTCGCCATGTGTCGCTCCTCTGCGTCGCCCCCGCGCGCCTCTCGCGCGGCTCCGCCACGAGTCTGCCACTTCGCGGGTTTGGCGTCGGGTGCGGCGCGTAGGGTCGGCGGCCCTCATGGCGCGTCCCACCACCATCCACGTCTGCTCCTCCTGTGGCCACTCGACGCCGCGGTGGCACGGCCAGTGCCCGGGGTGCGGCGAGTGGAACACGCTGGTCGAGGAGACGCGGTCGAGCGCGCCGTCCGCTCGTGCCGCTTCCGCCCGTCCCTCGCG
>DASZDF010000276.1:0-1905 GCA_035942275.1 Solirubrobacteraceae bacterium
GGCCGGGCGCCGCGGGGCGAACCGGCTGCGCGACGCCGCCGCCCGCGAGCTGCGTCGCCTCGGCGTGCGGTCGCCCGGTGCGGCCGCGACGCCGTCGGACGGCGAGGAGCTGACGGAACGCGAGCGCGCGATCGCCGACCTCGTCGCGTCGGGAGCGACGAACAAGCAGGTCGGCGCGGCGCTCTTCCTCTCCGAGAAGACCGTCGAGCACCACGTCTCGCGCGTCTACGCGAAGCTCGGCGTGAAGTCGCGCGTCGAGCTCGCCGCGCTGTGGCGCGGCTAGGGCAGCACCCTGTCGACCCACTCCGGCAGCGCGCCCAGAAACCGCGGGTCGATGTTGTGGCCGATCGGCGACTCGTGCCAGGTGACGTCGGCCCCGGCCGCCTCCAGCCGCTCGCGAGCCGCGCGGCCGAAGTCGACGCTGATGATCGGGTCGTGGGTCCCGTGGCCGATCGCGACCGGGAACCCCTGAGGGATGTCGTCGCGCAGCGACCAGCTCTCGACGGTCGGGAGGAACCCGCTCAGCGCGACGATGCCGGCCGGGAGCGGGCGGCCCTCGCCGAGCCCGACCGCGTACGACATGACGCTGCCCTGGCTGAAGCCGCCGAGGATCGTCCTGCTCCAGTCGAGTCCCAGCCCGTCGAGGAAGGCGGTCAGCGCGCCGAAGCCCTGCGCGAACGTCGCCGGGTCCGGGTAGCCGACGCGCGGCACCGCATACCAGTGGCGCCCGCCGGGCGGCAGGTGCAGCGGCCCCCCGGGCGTGATCCCCAGCAGCCGCCGGCGCGGGTCGAGGATGTCGAGGAGGGGGACGAGGTCGTACTCGTCGGCGCCGCGGCCGTGCATCAACACGAGCGCGCCCTCCGGCTCGCCCGCCGCCGGACGGATCCGGTGGGGCAGAGCGGCCGCGCCGGTCCCCGCGGGCGGCCCGCTCCCCGGAGCCGCGGCGCTCACGCCGCCACGCGCGGGTTCGGCAGCGGCGTCAGCGTCCGCTCGAGGCGCTCGCGCAGGTGCTCGTGCTGCGGCGGGAGCTTCAGCGCCTCGCCGAGGTGCTCGAGCGGCTCGTCGACGTGGAAGCCGATGTCGCGCGTCGCCAGCTCGAACAGGACGCCGGCGGGCGTGCGGAAGTAGATCGAGTGGAAGTACTGGCGGTCGCGCATCGTCGTGGGGTGGCCGCCGGCCGCCGCGATCCGCTCGCGCCACGCCATCAGCTCCTCGTCGTCCGCCGCGTTCCACGCGATGTGGTGCACGCTTCCCGCGCCCTCGATCCCCTGCTCGTCGGGCGCCGGATCCCATTTGAGCTGCCCGCGCCGCGAAGCCCCCGCGGCGAGCCAGCGGCCCTGGTCGTCGCGCTCCATCGCCAGCGCCTCGAGCTGCGGCTCGGTCGCGGCGACGCCCTCGTCGGTCGCGTACGCCCGCACGCCGTGGAAGCCCTGGATCGCGTGCTCGGCGGGGATGCCCTCCGCGGCCGCGACGAGCGGCTCGTCCGGCGCGTCCGCGACGGCGAGCGCGTTCGTCAGGCCCTCGGGGTCGTCGAAGCGCAGCACGCGCTCGCGGCGCTGCGCGGCGACGCCCTCGTCGGAGAGCCGCCGCTCCCAGCACCCGAGCGCGTCGGAGGACCCGACGCGCCAGCACACCGTGTGCACCATCCCGGCGCCCGCACGCCCCTGGCGCGCGTTCGGGAACTCGAAGAAGGTCATGATCGACCCCGGTCGCCCGCGCTCGTCGCCGTAGTAGAGGTGGTAGACGTCGGGGGCGTCGAAGTTGACGGTCTTCTTGACCATCCGCAGCCCCAGCAGCCGCGCGTAGAAGTCGACGTTGCGCGGCGCGTCGGCCGTGATCGCCGTGACGTGGTGCAGCCCCTCGAGGTTCATGTCCAGGGAGGCTAGCGCGCCTGTGATTGCATGT
>DASZDF010000277.1:0-8654 GCA_035942275.1 Solirubrobacteraceae bacterium
TTGGCGAGGTTGGTGCAGGGGAAGCCGTTGACGTGGAGCGCGTTGGCGTCGCTGCCGCCGCCGGTGACGATGCGCCGCGGCTCGAAGCCGGCGCGCCTCAGCGCGCGCTCGGCCCTCAGGACCTGCGGGGCGTCGGGATCGTGGCGGTAGCCCTCGAAGAGCCGCTCGACGTCCACGTCGACGTCGACATCGCAGACCGGGTCGTTGGCGGCGTCCTGGATGCGGTCGACCATCTTCGCGACCGTCCGCTCCGCGCGGCGGGGGTCGAGGGAGCGCGCCTCGGCGAGGAAGCGGCAGTTCGGCGGCACGACGTTCGTCCCGCCGAGGCCGCCCTCGATCGTGCCGACGTTCGCCGTCGTCTCGGGGTCGAGACGGCCGCGCTCGAGGTCCTTGATGGCGCGGGCCGCGGCGACGATGGCGGAGCGCCCGTCCTCCGGGCGGATCCCGGCATGGGCGGCCTTGCCGTGGAACTCGGCGGTCAGGCGGTAGAACGTCGGCGACGCCATGACGATCTCGCCGATCGGGCTCGCGTGGTCGAAGACGTAGCCGAAGCGGCTGCGGAGCTTGCGGACGTCGAATGCCTTCGCGCCGGCGAGGCCGATCTCCTCGCAGACGGTGAACAGCAGCTCCACGTGTCGTCCCTCGCGCGCCGCCCGCCGCGCGGCGACGAGCATGACCGCGACGGCCGCCTTGTTGTCGGCGCCGAGGATCGCGGCGTTCGCGTTCTCCCACCCCTCGTCGACGAGGACCGGCTCGATCGCGACGTCGCCGTGGCCGACCGTGTCGAGGTGCGCGCAGAGCAGGATCGCCGGCGCCTCGCCCGTGCGCGCGAGGAGGTTGCCGCACTCGGCGTCGGCCTCCGCCGCCGCGTCGTCCTCCTCGACCTCCAGCCCCATCGAGCGGAGCTCCGCCGCGACGCGGTCGGCCACCGCCCGCTCGTGGCCGAAGGGGCTCGGGATCGCGCAGAGCTCGGCGAAGAGGGCGTTCAGCCGCTCGCGCTCGTCAGGAGTGGCCCGCACTCAGTTCAGCGGCGCGGAGCGCTCGAAGCGCCCGCTGCTGACCCGCTCGCGCGAGTGCTCGAGCGCCGCGCCGATGAACTCGCGGAACAGCGGCGCCGGGCGCTCGGGGCGCGACTTGAACTCGGGGTGGAACTGGGAGGCCACGAAGAACGGGTGGTCGCGCAGCTCGACGACCTCGACGAGGCGCTCGTCCGGCGACGTGCCGCTGATGATCAGGCCGCTCGCCTCGAGCCGCTTGCGCAGGAGGTTGTTGACCTCGTAGCGGTGGCGGTGGCGCTCGTAGATGACAGCCTCGCCGTAGAGTTCGCGCGCCCTCGTGCCCTGGTGGAGCTTGATCGGGTCGGCGCCGAGGCGCATCGTTCCGCCGAGGTCGGCGACCTCCTTCTGCTCGGGCAGCAGGTCGATGACCGGGAAGGGCGTCTCCGGGTCGAACTCCGTCGAGTTCGCGCCGTCCATCCCCGCGACGTGGCGGGCGTACTCCGCTACCGCGATCTGCATGCCGAGGCAGATGCCGAGGTACGGGATGGCGTCCTCGCGGGCGATCCTCGCGGCCTGGATCTTGCCCTCGATGCCGCGGCCGCCGAACCCGCCGGGGACGAGCACGCCGTCCGCGGTGCGCAGGCGCTCCAGCGTCGCCTCGTGCTCGAGGTCCTCGGAGTCGATCCAGTCGATGTCGATCTTCGCGCCGTGGGCGTAGCCCGCGTGGCGGAGGGACTCCGAGACGGAGAGGTACGCGTCCTCGAGCTTGACGTACTTGCCGACGAGGGCGATGCGAATCGTGTCCGCGGCGTCGTCGGCGCGCGTGATGAGCTCGCGCCAGCCCTCGACGGCCGCCGGCGGCGCCTCGAGCCCGAGCGTGTCGAGGATCAGGTCGTCGACGCCCTGCTCGTGGTAGGCGAGCGGGACCTTGTAGATGTTGTCGACGTCGTACGCCGAGACGACGGCCTCGGTCGGGAGGCTCGCGAAGAGCGCGATCTTCTTGCGGATGTCGGTCGAGAGGCCGGACTCGCTGCGGCACATGAGCATGTCCGGCTGGATGCCGATGCGGCGCAGCTCGTTGACCGAGTGCTGGGTCGGCTTGGTCTTCAGCTCGCCGGCGTGCCCGATGTACGGCACGAGCGTTAGGTGGATGAACATGCAGTTGCGCCGGCCGACGTCGACCGGGAACTGGCGGATGGCCTCGAGGAACGGCAGCGACTCGATGTCGCCGACGGTGCCGCCGATCTCGGTGATGACGACGTCGACGTCGCTCGACTCCGCGATCAGCCGGACGCGGTGCTTGATCTCGTCGGTGATGTGGGGCACCACCTGGACGGTGGCCCCGAGGTAGTCGCCCCGGCGCTCGCGGCGGATGACCGAGTTGTAGACGCCGCCCGCGGTGACGTTCGACGCCCGCGTCGTGTTGGCGTCGGTGAAGCGCTCGTAGTGGCCGAGGTCCAGATCCGTCTCCGCCCCGTCCTCGGTCACGAAGACCTCGCCGTGCTGGTACGGCGACATCGTCCCCGGGTCGACGTTGATGTAGGGATCGAACTTCTGGAGGCCGACGCTGAGGCCGCGCGAGACGAGGAGCCGCCCGATCGAGGAGGCGGCGATGCCCTTGCCGAGCGAGGACACGACGCCGCCTGTGACGAAGATGAATCGGGTCTGGCGTTCTGGCATGGAGCGCGCTCTCGAGTGTAGGCGTTGCCGGTCGCGAGCCAAGGTACCGCCGCCCGCGGACGGCGCCGGCAGGCCCGCCGGAGCGTGCCCGCAAGGAGCGGGAAATGGCGCGGAGGCCGTGTCGAGAGGGGCGGGAGCGGCGCGCCGAGCGGTGCCGCTCAGCCGCCGAAGAGGCGGCGCAGGCCGCGGCGCATTGTGCCGCCGGTGCCGGGTCCGGCCGCCGCGCGGCGCTCGGCGGCGCAGTGCAGGCGCCACTCGCCGAGCGTCATGTCGACCGGCACGTCGCAGTGCTCCACCTGGATCGCTCCGGGGGCGCGGCTGGCGTCGAGTCGGGGGCGGTTCGAGCTCATCGCTGTGGCCTGGTGAGTCGGCACGCGGCAGGGTCTTCTTGAGGGGGCGCGGAGGCTCACGCCGCCTTCCTCAGCTCCTGGGCGTGGCGCCGGGCGGCGAGGTCGGTGTCGTCGGCGCCGAGCATCCGGACGAGCTCGGTCACGACCTCCCGCTCGCCGAGCTCCGTCACGGTCGTGAGCGCGGGCTCGACCGAGGTGTCCTTCGCGATCGAGAAGTGGCGGGCCGCGAGCGAGGCGATCTGGGGCAGGTGCGTGATGCAGACGACCTGCCTCTCCTCCCCGAGCGCCCGGAGCTGCTCGCCAACCGCGCGCGCCGTCTGGCCGCCGACGCCGGCGTCGACCTCGTCGAACACGAGCGCCGCCCGGCTGCCGTCGTTCGCCGTCCCGAGCACGGCGAGCATCACGCGTGACAGCTCGCCGCCCGAGGCGATGTCGCGCAGCGGCGCGGCCGGCACGCCCGGGTTCGGCGCGATCAGCAGCTCGACGGCGTCCGCACCGGTCGGGCCCGGCTCGCGCTCGGCCAGCGCGACCTCGAACGCCGCCCCGTCCATCGCGAGCTCCTCGAGCCGCGCCCGCACCCCGGCCGCCAGCTTCGGCGCGGCCTTCGCCCTCGTCTTGCGCAGCGCCGCCGCCCGCTCGGTCCGCTCGGCGCGCGCCCGCTCGAGCTCCGCCGTCGCCTGCTCGAGCGCGACCTCCGCGTTCGCGAGCTCGTCGCGGCGCTCGCGGCAGCGCTCGGCGTGCGCCAAGACCGCCGCGATCGTCCCGCCGTGCTTGCGCTTCAGCCGGTCGAGCGCCGCGAGGCGCTCCTCGACGACCTCGAGCCGCCCCGGCTCGCCCTCCAGGCCCTCCGCGTAGCGGCGAAGGTCGCCGGCGAGGTCGCCCGCCTCCACCGCCAGCCCCCGGAGCCGCTCGGCCAGCGGGTCGAGAGCGGAGTCGACGCCCGCGACGCCGTCGAGCGCCGCCTCCGCGCCCGCCAGCAGCGCGACCGCGCCCGCCCCGGAGCCGCCGGCGTGAGCCCCTCCCCGACCGGCGGCACCGCCATAGCCAGCACCGGCACCGAAGCCGCTGTCGAGGTCCCCGCCCTCGGCCCCCTCGCCGTCGAGCGCCCCGGCGGCGCCCAGCGACGCGGCGAGCAGCGCCTCGAGGTGCCGCAGCCTCCCGCGCTCGGCGAGCAGCTCCGCCTCCTCGGCCTCCGACGGCGACGCCTCCTCGATCTCCGCCAGCTCGAACTCGAGCAGGTCCAGCTCCCGGTCCCGCGCCCCCGCCCGCTCGCGCAGCCCCTCGAGCGACGCCTCCAGCTCGCGCACCCGCGCGTGGACCGCCCCGCACTCGCGACGCGCGGCCAGGTGCGCCTCCCCGCAGAAGCCGTCGAGCAGCTCCAGCTGCGCCGAGGCGAGCGTCAGCCGCCGGTGCTCGTGCTGCCCGTAGAACGCGACCAGCGAGCCGGCCAGGTCGCGCAGATCCGCCACTGTCGCGCTCCGCCCACAGACGTACGCGCGCGAGCGCCCCTCCGCCGACACCCGGCGCGCCAGCACGATCTCCTCGGCGTCGGCGGGCAGCCGCTCGCCGAGCTCGCTTCGCAGCGCCTCCGGCAGCTCGAAGACGCCCTCGACCCACGCCTCCGCCGCGCCCGGCCGCACGATCCCCGGCCGCGGCCTGCCCCCGAGCAGCAGGTCGAGCGCGTGCGCGAGCATCGTCTTCCCGGCCCCGGTCTCCCCGGTCAGGACGTTCAGCCCCGGCCCGAGACGCAGCTCGGCCCGCTCGATCAGCAACAGGTTCTCGACACGAAGCTCCGACAGCACGTCGCACACCGTGCCAGCGGGACCCGACGGATCGGGCGCATCCGTGCAGAGTCGTGACGAAGTCGGCGCTCTACGACGACAGACGGCCGAACTTCTGGCGCAGGCGGCGGTAGAACGACGTCCCCGCGACCTGCGCGAGGTTCGCGACGTCGTGGCGGAAGGTCGCCGATACCGCGTCGCCCGGCGGCAGCTCGCCGACCGGCCGGCCGTCCACGATGACGTCGACGACGTCCCGGCCCCGGTTGTGCACCGTCAGCGTGTCGTTCGGCGCCACCACCAGCGCCCGCGCGGTCAGCGAGTGCGGCGCGATGAACGACACCGCGAACCCCTCCACGCCCCACGCCATGACCGGCCCGGCGTTGGCGAGGTTGTAGCCCGTGGACCCCGCCGGCGTCGCGATCACGAGCCCGTCGCACCGGACCGACCCCAGCTCGGCGTCCTCGATCGCGTACGCGAGCTGCGCAACGCGCTCGCCCACCTTGCGATGGATGGACACGTCGTTGATCGCCGCCTTGTCGCCGTCGAGCCCGCTCAGCACGACCGCGGGAAGCCGGAGCACCTCGAAGTCGTGGGCGAAGGCGCGCCGGAAGCCGTCCTCCATCTCCTCCGGCTCGACGGTCGCGAGGAACCCGACCTCGCCGAAGTTCATCGCGAACACGGGGACCTCCGTGTCCGCGAAGCGGCGCAGCGCGTGGAGGATCGTCCCGTCGCCGCCGAGCACGATGCACAGGTCGACGCCGTCGGACGGGTCGGCGTCGACGACCATGCCCTCGCGCGCGGCGAGCCCGTGCTTCGCCGTCTCCTCGGCGTCGAAGAGCAGCTCGAAGCCGGCGGCGGTCGCGGCCGCGAGGAGCGGCTCGAACGCCGGCCGCGTGTCGGCGACGACCCGGTGGGTCATGACAAGGGCGGAGCTCAAGGCGGCTCCACCTCGGACGCCGCGGCCTCGAGGTCGTCGAGCGCGCCCGCCCGCCCCGGCTCGGCCAGCCACACGAACGTCTCGCGGTTCCCCTTCGGCCCCGGCAGCCCGCTCGACGCGAACCCGAGCACCGCCGCCCCGCTCGCCGCCGCCACGCCCACGAGCGCCCGCCGCCGGTCCGCCGCGTCCCGCACGACGCCGTTCTTGCCGACCCGCTCGCGCCCCACCTCGAACTGCGGCTTGACCAGCACGAGCGCGTCGAACCGCGCCGCGACGCACCCGAGCACCGCCGGCAGGACCTTCGTCGCCGAGATGAACGAGACGTCGACCACGACCAGGTCGGGGACGAAGGGCAGCGCGGCCGGCGTCAGCTCCCGCGCGTTGACGCGGTCGAGCGGATGCACCCGCGGGTCGTGCCGAAGGCGGGGGTCGAGCTCGTCGGCCGCGACGTCGAGGGCGATGACGGACGCGGCTCCGCGCCGGAGCAGGACGTCGGTGAACCCGCCCGTCGACGCCCCGACGTCGAGCGCGAGACGCCCGGCGACCGGAACGCCGAGCACCTCGAGCGCGTGAGCGAGCTTCCGCCCGCCCCGCGACACGAACCGCTCCGACGCGTCGGACACCGCCAGCGGCGCGTCGTCCGGCACGAGCTGCGCCGGCCGCGCCGCCGGCCGCCCGCCGACGAGCACCTCGCCCGCCAGGACGGAGGCCGCCGCGCGCGAGCGCGACGCGAAGAGGCCCCGCTCCGCGAGCAGGGTGTCGAGGCGGACCCGGGCCATGTGCAGGGGAAGTGTGCCGGACGGCGCACCCCGCGTCCGGCCGCCCGGCGCGCCGCAGCGCGTTCTGTGAAGCAACGCACATTGACTGGCCAGTCAACCGGCCATAGTGATCTGTGCGATGACCGCCCTGCGCCTCATCCCCCTCCCGATCCACGCGGCCCTCGAGATGCTCGTCGGCCTCGTTCTCGGCATCGCACCGTTCGCCCTCGGCATGAGCACCGCCGCGGCGTTCGTCGGCGTCATCGCCGGCGTCCTCGTCGTCGGGCTGGCGCTCCAGTCGATCGACGCGGACGTGCACATCGCGGCGCACCTCGCCGCCGACCAGGGCCTGGCGCTCGGCCTGGCCTCCGCCGGCGCCGTGATGGCCGCCGCGGGCGACCCGCTCGCGGCCGCGCTCTTCGCCGGCGCCGCGGTCACGCACCTCCTCCTCATCCTCGCCACCAAGTACACGGCGCGGTAGGACAAGACTTCCCTCAGAGATCACATAAGCAGACCCATAGAAGTATCTCTCCTCCCCGAAACGGCCCGGCCCTCCCGCCGGGCCGTTTCATCTAAGGAGAGCTATGCCGTGGGTGAGAGCGACGGCGCGCCGACGGCGGAGAGGATCCGCTCGGCGATCGCCTTGCCGGTGAAGCCGACCTCGCGGTGCAGCAGCGCCGGCTTGCCGTGCGTCACGTAGCGGTCGGGCAGCCCGACCCGCAGCACCCGCGGCATCTCCAGCCCCGAGTCGCTCAGCGTCTCGAGCACGGCCGAGCCGAAGCCGCCGGCCAGCACGCCCTCCTCGACCGTCACCAGCAGGTCGTGCTCGGCCGCGAGCTGCGCCAGCAGCGCCTGGTCGAGCGGCTTGGCGAACCGAGCATCGGCGACGGTCACGTCGAGCCCGCGCGCCGAGAGCAGGTCGGCGGCCTCGAGCGACTTCTGCACGCCCGTCCCGTAGCCGATCAGCGCGACGCGCTCGCCCTCGCGGAGCAGCTCCCCGGTGCCGATCTCGATCGGCCGCGGCTCGGACGGCATCGGGACGCCGACCGACGCCCCGCGCGGGTAGCGCAGCGCCACCGGGCCGTCGTCGTACACGAGCGCGGTGCGCAGCATGTCGAGCAGCATCGCCTCGTCGCGCGGCGCCATGAGGACGATGTTCGGCAGGCACCGCATGTAGGCGATGTCGAACACGCCGTGATGCGTGGGACCGTCGTCGCCGACCAGCCCGGCGCGGTCCATGACGAACGTGACGTTGAGCTTCTGGAGGCAGACGTCGTGGACGATCTGGTCGTACGCGCGCTGGAGGAAGGTGGAGTAGACGGCCGCGACCGGCTTGACGCCCTCCAGGGCGAGGCCCGCCGCGAATAGGATCGCCTGCTGCTCGGCGATGCCGACGTCGAAGTAGCGCTCCGGCAGCGCCTTCTGGAGATGGACGAGCCCGGTGCCCGTGTTCATGGCGGCGGTGATGCCGACCACCCGTGGGTCGCGCTCGGCCTCGGCGACGAGGGCCTTGCCGAACACCTCCGTCCACTGCGCGGGAGCCGGGTTCGGGTCGGCGGCGGGGACCACCTTCGGCGCCGGCGCGCGGTTGACGATCGACTTCGGCTTCGCGGCGTGCCACTTCTCCATGCCCTCCAGCCCGCCGTCCTCCGCCGGCGCGAAGCCCTTGCCCTTGACGGTCGCCGTGTGGACGACGACCGGCCGGCCCGCCTCCAGCGCCTTGGACAGCGCCGCGCGCAGCTCGCGGGTGTCGTGCCCGTCGACGACGCCGATGTACGCCCAGTCGAGCTCCTCCCAGAAGAGCCCCGGCGCCCAGAACGCCTTGATGGACTCCTTGAGCTGCGGCCCGAGGCGCTCGAACGCCGCGCCGATCCCGCCCGGGAGCTCGGTCAGCTTGTGCTCGACGGACTCCCGCGCGTGCCACAGCTTCGGGTTGAGGCGGACGCGGTTGAAGTAGCGCGACATCGCCCCGACGTTCGGCGCGATCGACATCCCGTTGTCGTTGAGGACGACGACGATCGGCGTGCCGAGCCCGCCCGCCTGATGGATCGCCTCGAACGCGACCCCGCCCGTCATGGCGCCGTCGCCGATGACCGCCACCACCTTCCCGGCGTCGAGCTCGCCGCGCCGGCGCATGCCCTCCTTGATGC
>DASZDF010000278.1:0-2229 GCA_035942275.1 Solirubrobacteraceae bacterium
GTGGATCCAGCCGACGCTCACCGCCGAGTTCACCGGCGTCGGCGTGACGCGGATGCTCGAGGCGATGCGCGAGACCGCGCCCGAGGCGCGCTTCTACCAGGCCTCGTCCTCGGAGATGTTCGGGAAGGTCCGGCAGGTGCCCCAGACGGAGGCCACCCCCTTCTATCCGAGGTCGCCGTACGGGGTCGCCAAGGCGTACGGCCACCACATCACGGTCAACTACCGCGAGTCGTACGACCTCCATGCGACGTCCGGGATCCTGTTCAACCACGAGTCCCCTCGCCGCGGCCTGGAGTTCGTCACGCGGAAGATCACGTGGCACGCCGCGGCCATCCGGCTCGGGCTGCGCGGCGAGCTGCGGCTCGGGAACCTCGACGCCCGGCGCGACTGGGGCTATGCGAAGGACTACGTCGAGGCGATGTGGCTGATGCTCCAGCGCGAGGCCGCCGACGACTTCGTGATCGCGACCGGCAAGTCGCACTCGGTCAAGGACTGCGTCGAGATCGCGTTCGACCAAGCGGGGCTCGCGGACTGGGAGCAGTACGTGCGGCTCGACCCCGCGCTCGTGCGGCCGGCCGAGGTCGACCACCTCATCGGCGACTCGGCGAAGGCCGAGCGCGAGCTGGGGTGGCGCCCGCGGACGAGCTTCGAGGAGCTGATCCGCCTGATGGTCGACGCCGACCTCGCGCTCCTCGGGACGTGACTGGATTTCGGCGGCCGGGTACGTCAGTGTGCGGCCGCCGCCGGCGCCGCACCACGGGGGCCGCACCTGTGTTCCTCCGTCCGATGAGACCCGCCGCCCCGCTCGCCTTCACGCTCGCCCTGCTGCTCGCCGCCTCGATCGCGCCCCCGGCGAGCGCCGGGACGGCGCTCGTCAACGGCACCACCGTGCGGTTCGAGGCGACGCGCGCGGAGGAGAACAACGTCACCGTCTACGCGGACCGGGGCCCCGGCCTCGTCGTCGAGGACGAGCGGACGAACCTCGTGGCCGGGGCGGGCTGCACGACCGTGACGCCGCGGCGCGTCCGCTGCGGCGACGCGCAGATCCTGTTCCTGAGCATCGATCTCGGCCCGGCCAACGACCACCTGACGGTGCGGGACTCGGTCCCCGTCGCCGGCGAGCTCTTCGGCGGCGCGGGGAACGACATGCTCCGCGGCAGCCTGCGCAGGGAGCTGATCGTCGGCGGTCGCGGCGGCGACACCGCGAGCTACATCGAACGCGCCCAGGACGTCGCGGTCACGCTGGGGGGCGGAGCCGACGACGGGGCTGCGGGAGAGGGCGACGACATCCGCGAGGTCGAGGGGGTCATCGGCGGCAACGGGTTCGACACGCTCGTCGGCGGGATCGCCTCCGAGCAGCTCCTCGGCGGGCCGGGCGACGACCGGCTCGACGGCGGCGAGGGGAACGACCGCCTTACGGGCGGCGCGGGCCAGGACCTGCTCCAGGGCGGCGTCGGGGCCGACGTGTTCGTCGCCACCGCCGCGGTCGACGGGTCGGACGCCATGCACGGCGGCCCGGGGATCGACCGAGCGGACTACGGCCGGCGTGACGAGTCGGTGTCCGTCGATCCCGACGGCATCCAGGACGACGGGGAGCGCCCGAACGGCGACCTCGCGTTCACCGGGCCGCTGCCGCCGCTCGCGCTGCTGGGCTCGCCGGAGCGCGACAACGTGCTCCCCGACGTCGAGAACGTGGGCGGAGGCGACGGCGCCGACGTGCTCGCGCCGACGGCCGCGGGCGGCCGCGTCGACGCCGGCGGCGGCACCGACATCGTCTACGGCGGCCCGGGGCGCGACATCCTCACGGGCGGGAGCGGCTTCGACCGCATGGTCTCGCGCGACCGGCAGCCCGACACCGTCAACTGCGGGCCGCGGGTCGACCGCGTCCACGGCAACAACGGCGACGTGATCGCAGGCGACTGCGAACAGCGGCTGCTCGCCTTCCGCGCGCTCGCGTCGCCGGTGACGCGCCGTCTCACCGACGAAGGGCTCGCGGTCCGCGTGGCCTGCCCGGCGCAGGCCTTCCGGCGCTGCGCGGGCACGGTCAGCGCGTCGACGGTGCGGCGCGTCCGCACCGGCGCGGGCGGCCTGCGGCGCCCGTTGTTCGGACGCGCGCGGTACCTCGCCCAGCCCGGAACGTCGCCGCAGGTCGTCATCCCGTTCAGCGCCGAGGCGCGAGCGCTCGCGGCGGAGCTGTCGCCGGTGCGGCTGCGCCTCGTGGTGCGCGGC
>DASZDF010000279.1:0-2141 GCA_035942275.1 Solirubrobacteraceae bacterium
GCGCCGGTGCGGGCGGCGATCGAGCGCCACCGCCGCGGGCTCGACCGCGACCCGCGCCGGTACCTCGCGGTCAACGAGCACCGGGAGGAGGACGCCGCCGGCGCGGCGGCGGGGCACCTGCGGACCCGCGCCGACCACATCGCTTTGACCGACTCGACGACGATGGGGCTCGGGACCGTGTTCGGCGGGCTACGGCTGGGTGCCGGGGACGAGATCCTGATGACCCGGCACGAGCACTTCTCGGCGCGGCAGGCGGCGACGTTCGCGGCGGCGCGCACGGGCGCGGAGCTGCGGGAGGTCGAGCTCTACCCCCCGCGCGAGCCCGAGCGCGCGACGGCGGAGGGCATCGTCCGCGCGATCGAGCGGGGGATCGGCGCGGCGACGCGCGTCGTGCTGGTGACGTGGGTGCACTCGTCGTCCGGGATGCGCCTGCCGCTGCGCGACATCGCCCGCGCCGTCGACGGGCGGGCGCTGCTGGTCGTCGACGCCGCGCACGCGCTCGGCGCCGGCCGGATCGCCGTCGAGGAGACCGGCTGCGACGTCCTCGTCGCGGGCTGCCACAAGTGGCTCGCCGGCCCGCGCGGCACCGGGATCGTGTGGGCGAGGGAGTCCGCGTGGGAACGGATGGCGCCGACGATCCCGTCGTTCCGCGGCGGCTCCCGGGGCGCGCTGCTGACGCCGGGCGGCTACCACTCGTTCGAGCACCGGTGGGCGCTCAACGAGGCGTTCGCGCTGCACGATGCGATCGGCCCGGAACGCATCGCGCGGCGGATCGACGGCCTGGCGCGCCGGCTGCGCGCGGGACTGAAGGCGATCGAGGGCGTGACCGTGCACGCGCCCGACGACCCGGTGCTGCACTCGGGCGTCGTCACCTTCAGCGTCCGCGGCACGGAGGCCGACGCGCTCGTCGACCGGCTCGCGCGCCGTCACGGCGTCCTGGGCAGCGTCACGCCGTACGACATCCGGCTCGCCCGGTTCGGGACCTGCTGGATGAACACGCGGCGCGAGGTCGACGCCGCGATCCGGGCGGTCGCGGCGAGCGCGGGCTGATGGGGGGAGCAGGATTCGAACCTGCGTAGGCAATGCCAACGGGTTTACAGCCCGTCTCCTTTAACCACTCGGACATCCCCCCGAGGGGCCCGAAAGGGCGCGCGGAAGGATAGCGGCGGGTCAGCGCGTGACGCGGACGCGCGCCGAGCCGGTGCACGCACCCGCGACGCCCGGCGCGGAGCTCACGGTGATGCGGCCCGCGAATCGGCGGCCGACGAACGTCCCGCGCACGCGGACCATGTTCGTCGGGTTGTCCCCGCTCGGGAACCCACGCGTGTCGTCGATCCGCTGCCCCTGGACGATGCCCCGGTACACGAAGCGGAACCGCGCCCGCGCCGGGTTGCCGTTGCGATCGAGGTACGGGCAGCCGAGCCGCATGTTGTAGACGCTCAGCCGGAACCGCTCCTCGCCATCCGTGTCGGGGACCGTCAGCGTCGTGAACGTCCCGCGCCAGCGCTCGCCGGACGACTTGTACAGCCAGCCCTCGTACGTGCCGGGCGTCGCGGCGACCGCGACCCCGACGGCCATCGACAGCGCCACCGCCGCGAGGGCGGCCACCACACCGCGACGCATGCTCACACCGCGTCCCGCAGCCGCTGCGCCTCGGGCAGCGACTCCAGCTTCTTGAGGGTGTGGTTCTCGATCTGGCGGATGCGCTCGCGCGTGACGTTGAACGCCCGCCCGACCTCCTCCAGCGTGCGCGGCCGGCCGCCGGTCAGGCCGAAGCGCATCTCGATCACCTCGCGCTCGCGCGGCGGCAGCGCCGCGAGCGCCTTGCGCACGTTCTCCTTGCGCAGGTTCTCCGACGCCAGCTCGAACGGCGAGACCGCGGTCTGGTCCTCGACGAAGTCGCCGAGCTCGGACTCCTCCTCCTCGCCGATCGGCTTCTCGAGCGAGACCGGCTGCTGCGACATGCGCAGGATGTCGCGCACCTCGCGCACGGTGCACTCGAGCTCCGCGGCGATCTCCTCCGGCGTCGGCTCGCGGCCGAGCGCCTGCACGAGCTGGCGCTCGACGTGCACGACCTTGTTGAGCTTCTCGACCATGTGGACCGGGATGCGGATCGTCCGGCCCTTGTCGGCGATCGCGCG
>DASZDF010000280.1:0-1774 GCA_035942275.1 Solirubrobacteraceae bacterium
GGTGCGCGATGTCGCGCGGGCGCAGCCCGGCCCGGGCCGCGCGGCGTTCGTCGCGCGCGTCTCCGCGGCGATCGCGGCCCGCGGACGGGTTCCCCTCGTCGTCGCCGGCCCCGACGTCCTGCAGGTCGTCGCCCACGCCGCCGGCGCGGACCTGGTGGCGGTCGCCGCAGCGGAGCTGCACGACCCGGCGACCATGCGGCACGCCGCGCTGCGAGCGGGTCTCGCCGGCGCGCGGCTCGCGGTCGACCGCCTGGAGGAGCTGGTCGAGCCATCCGATCGCGAACGGTTCGCCCGCGCTGCGGCGGCGTGGCCGACGCGGCTTCTCGTCCTGGCCGACAAGCCGGCGTCCGCGCGGGCGCTGCGCCACGTTCCGCACCTGCTCCTCGAGGTCCCTGCCCTCACGGCGCTCGAGCGAGTCGAGCAGTGGGCCCGGCGCGCCCCGGACGCCGCGCCGGAGGAGCGCGACGCGGCCGCACGCCGGTTCGAGCTGTCGGCCGGGCAGATCGCCGCGGCTTCGGCGCTGGCCGCCGACCACTCGCTGTCCCCGGCGGCCGCGGCGCGACACGTCTCCCGCCGCGGCCTCGACGAGCTGGCGCAGCCGCTCAAGGGGACGCAGGGATGGGACGACCTCGTCCTGCCTCGTGACGACCTGGCGGTGCTCCGCTCGATCGCCGCGCGGCTGCGACACCGCGAGACCGTCCTCGACAGTTGGGGGTTCGCGGGCCTCGCGCCGCCGGGCGGCGGCCTGAAGTCGCTGTTCGTCGGGGAGCCCGGCACGGGCAAGACACTGGCGGCCCAGGTGATCGCGAACGACCTCGGCCTCGAGGCCTACCGGGTCGACCTCGCCCAGATCGTGTCGAAGTACATCGGCGAGACCGAGAAGAACCTCGAACGGGTCTTCGACGCCGCCGGCGCGTCGAACGCCGTGCTCTTCTTCGACGAGGCCGACGCCCTGTTCGGCAAGCGCTCGCCCGTCGGGGACGCACACGACCGCTACGCGAACCTCGAGGTGGCGTACCTGCTCCAGCGCATCGAGACGTACGCGGGAGCGGTGATCCTCGCGACGAACCTGCGACAGAACCTCGACCAGGCGTTCCTGCGCCGGCTCGACTTCGCCGTCGACTTCCCGATGCCGAAGGCGGAGGACCGCCTGAGGCTGTGGCGCCGCCACCTGCCGGCGGCCGCGCCCGTCGCCGACGACGTCGACCTCGAGCGGCTCGCCGCACACCGTCTGTCCGGCGGCTCGATCCGCAACAGCGCCGTCGCTGCCGCGTTCGGCGCCGCGGAGGACGGCTCGGCGATCACGATGCGCCACCTCGAGCTCGCGGTCCGGCTCGAGCACCGCAAGCTCGGGCGCCTGCCGCCGGCGGCCGACCCGTCGAACGGAGCGTGACCGATGCGCAGCCGCATCCCCAAGCCCTCCCCCGCGCCCCGATCCGCAGCGAAGCCGCCGACGTCGCGGAGCGCCCCGCCGCTCGCCGGCGCGCGTGCGGCGGGCAACAGGGCGCTCAGCCGCGTGCTCGCGCGAGTGGACACGCGGCAGTCGATCAAGGAGCGCGATCGTCCGAGCGCCGAGAGCACCCGCTCCAAGCGGCGCGAGGAGACGCAGCTCCGGCAGGCCAGGAACCGGCTCGCGACGGTCAGCGCGACGCGTGCCGAGAACGAGACGATCCCCGCCGACCAGAACATCGGGCCGCGGAAGGTGGGCTCGATCCACTACTCCGGCATCACCAACTGGCGGCGTGGCGTCATGGAGGCGGAGATCACCCCGGAC
>DASZDF010000281.1:0-2361 GCA_035942275.1 Solirubrobacteraceae bacterium
CGATCGGGTGCATCCAGGCTCAGCGCTGCCACGTCGGCAACTGCCCGACCGGCGTCGCGACGCAGTCGAAGTGGCTCATGCGCGGGCTCGCCCCGGAGTTGAAGTCGGCGCGGGCGGCCAACTACATCCGCGCGCTGCGGGGCGAGCTGCTCTCGCTGTCGCGCTCCTGCGGCGTCCGCCATCCCGCCCTGATGACGCCCGACCACGTGGAGATCGTCGGCGAGGGCTACGCGACGATCCGCCTGGAGGATGTCTTCCACTACGAGCCGGAGTGGCGGGAGATCTCCGCCGACCGCGCCCGCGAGATCGACGCGCTCATCGGGCCGCCGGCGGGCGTCGGGGAGCCCGGTCCGGAGGGCGGCCCGATCGCCGGCGACGAGGCCGACACCGGCGAGCACGAGCAGGAGCTCGCGTCGGCGCGGGGCGGCTCGGGCGGCGCGGCCGGCGGGGACTAGCCCCCGGCCGGCGTCTCCGGCAGGCGCAGGTAGCGGTTGACCGAGAAGGGCGGCTCGCGGTGGTGGGTCACGGTGTCGCTCCAGTTGGCGTCGACGGTGAAGACCGTGCCGTCCGCCGCGACGCTGACGACGATCCCGGTGTGGTCGAGGCCGTGCAGCGCGATGTCGCCGGGCCGCGGCCGGCGGGTGCCCCTGCGGAAGACGAAGCCCTCGCGGCGGCCCCACCGCGCGAGGTTCCGCACCTCCACGATGCCCTGACCGACCGAGCCCAGCGGGTACCCGGCCCGTCGCGCCACGTAGGAGACGAAGATCCCGCACCACCATGCGCCCTTCTCGGCGTGGCGGACCGCGGTGCGGTAGCGACGGATCGCCGGGCCGTCGTTCGACCGCGCAGGGACCTCCTGGACGCCCCGCCCCGCCTCGGCCAGCGCGATCTGCACCATGCGGTCCTGCACGATCCCCGCTTCGGCCGCGGCGGGCGCGGCGAGGAGGACGAGGAGGACGATGAGCGGCAGGGACCTCACGAGCCGCCGGCGACGCTAGCAATCGCCTCCACGGCCCGCGCGTACTGCTCGGGCGTCAGGCGGATGTGGGACTGCTGCGACATCGACCGCGGCGGGATGCCGAGGGCCTCGACCGGCGGCGCGTTCGAGAGGAGCGGGATGACGACGAGCGGCTCGACCGCCACCGTCCACGGCCAGCGGGCGGAGATCGGGTGCTCGTCGGTCGGCGCCTCCGTGACCTCCACCAGCGCGAACACGCTCTTCCACCCCGACGCGTAGTAGACGAGGCGGTCCCCCGGCTCCATCCGCGGGCGGCGGGGGAAGCCGGTGCGCCGCAGTCGCTCGGTCCCGCGCTCGTCGTCGAGCCAGGCGTCGGGCAGCGACCACTTCGCGTGCCCGAGCGCCTTGAGCCAGTGGTTCACGCGCGGCGCAGCGCGAGCAGCGACAGCATCTCGTGGCAGGCGCTCGCCGCCAGCCAGGCGGTGATCCCCGCCGGGTCGTACGGGGGCGACACCTCGACGCAGTCGAACCCGCGGAAGTCGATGCCGGTCAACGCTCGCAGGTACGCCATCGCCTGGCCGCTCGTCGGACCGCCGACCTCCGGCGTCCCCGTGCCGGGCGCGAAGGCGGGGTCGACGAAGTCGATGTCGAACGAGAGGAAGGCGGGCGTGTCGCCGACGCGGGCGCGGACCCGGTCGCCGTACTGCTGCGGCGTCAGCGTCTCGAGCTCCTCCATGTAGATCGCGTCGAAGCCGAGCTCGCGGGGGGCGCTCACGTCGGACGCGCCGTAGAGCGTCCCGCGCATCCCCGCCTGGACGGAGCGCGCGGGGTCGATCAGCTCCTCCTCGACCGCGCGCTTGAACACGGTGCCGTGGAAGTACTTGACGCCGTAGTACTGGTCCCACACGTCGGCGTGCGCGTCGAGGTGGACGAGCGCGAGCGGGCCGTGGGTCCTCGCCGCCGCGCGCAGCTCCGCGAGGACGATCGAGTGGTCGCCGCCGAGGCACAGCGGCACCGCGCCGGCCTCGTGCACCGGGCGCAGGAACGTTTCGATGCGCTCGAGCGACTCGAGGTGGTAGCCGGGGACGGTCGGCGCGTCGCCGTAGTCGACCATCGACAGGCGCTCGACGACGTCGACCTCGAGCCGCGGGTTGTACGGGCGCAGGAGCACCGACGCGCTGCGGATCGCCTCCGGCCCGAACCGCGCGCCCGACTTGAACGAGACCGCGTCGTCGGTGGGGATGCCGCACACCGCGACGTCGACCCCGCCGAGGTCGGTGACGTGGGGGAGGCGCATGAACGTGCGCGGACCGGTGAACCGCGGCGTCTTCGACGAGTCGGCGGGACGGTGGTGCATGGGCGTAGGGTCGCACCATGGACGCGCAAACCGTCAGTGACCTCCG
>DASZDF010000282.1:0-12232 GCA_035942275.1 Solirubrobacteraceae bacterium
GACGTCCGCGACGCCGCTGCGCCGCGCCTGCCACTCGCTGAGCGGCTGCACCACGGCGCGCAGGTAGAGCAGCGGCTTCAGCGACCTCGGCACCATCACGTGCCGCGCGCGGCGCCCGACGCCCTCGACGATCGCGTCGCCCACGTCCGACACCGGCGCCCATCGCGAGAACGGCCCGCCGAGGCGCTCGCGGCCGAGCTGGGCCGAGGGTCGGTCGAGCCCGCGCCGGACCATGTCGGTGTCGACGAACGAGAAGTAGGCGACGCCGACCTTGGTCCCCGTGTGCGCGACCTCCGCCCGCAGCGCGTCTCCGAACGCCTCGACGCCAGCTTTGGACGCGGTGTACGCCGCCAGCATCGGGGTGTGGACGAGCGCCGAGGCCGACGAGACGATGAGGACGTAGCCGCGCCGCGACGTGACGTGGGGGAGGGCGGCGCGGACCGTCCGGAAGACCCCGAGGAGGTTGACGTCGATCGTCCGCTCGAACGCCGCGGGGTCGATCGACGCGACCGTCCCGTTGGCCGCGATCCCCGCGTTGGCGATGACGACGTCGAGCCGGCCGAACCGCTCCACGGCGCCCGCCACCGCTGCCTCCATGGCCTCCAGGTCGGTCACGTCGGCCTCGCACCACCAGGCGCGATCGCCCAGCTCGGAGGCCTGCCGCTCGAGCTCCTCGGGCTCCAGCCCGACGAGCGCGACGGAGGCGCCGAGAGCGTGCAGCCTGCGCGCCGCCTCGAGCCCGAGACCGCGGGCCGCGCCGGTGACGAGCACGACCCTCCCGTTGACGTCGAAACGGTCGCGAGGCACGGCGGCGGACGCTATCCGAAAGTGCCCTTGCGACAGCCGGACAAAGTAAACTCGCCATTTTGGCGGCCGCCGCACGTTATGGATGACGCGGCGACGGCACGCCGCGGTCATGAACGACGGGGCAACCTTCACTGCACAGCTCACAGGCGGCGTGCGCCGCTTGGCTGCGCTCGCGCACAGCGTCCGCGACGAGGACACCGTGCTGCGCGCGCTGCGCTACGAGCTCTACTACGCGCTCGACGTGGACGACGTGCGCTTCGAGCCGCGCCAGGACCCGACCTGGCCCTCGCTGCCCCTGATCGTCGACAACCGACGCCGCGGCGTCCTCGTCTTCGTCACCCATCCGCCCCGCCGGCTGTCCGAGGACGAGATCGACGCCGGCGCCGCGCTCATCGAGACGGCCGCCGCGGTGCTCGCGCTGCTCGAGGCGCGCCACGCCGCCCGGATCGACTCCCTCACCGGCGCGCTCAACCACGGCGCGATGCTCTCCCGCCTCGAGGAGGAGATCGACCGCTGCCGGCGCTACCGCACGGGCCTGGCGTGCCTCCTCATCGACCTCGACGACTTCAAGACGATCAACGACCGCTGGGGCCACGCGACCGGCGACTCCGTCCTGCGCCAGGTGGCGATGCTGCTGCGCGCCGAGTTCCGCGCGCACGACCAGGTCGCGCGCTACGGCGGCGACGAGTTCGTCGTGCTCCTGCCGCACGCGGTCGGCCCGCGCGCCGAGATCGCGGCGCGCCGGGCGCTGCGCCGCCTGCGCGACATCCACGTGGTGACCGACGAGGGGCGCCAGCCCCTCAGCGCGTCGATCGGCCTGGCCGAGTGGGCCGAGCCCGAGACGCCCGCCGAGCTGCTTGCCAAGGCCGACCAGGCGCTGCTCGCCGGCAAGCGCGCCGGGAAGGACCAGCTCCGCACCGCCTCCGGCGAGTGGCCCTGGGAGGAGCCGGCTCCCGAGGTCCCTAACGAGCCCGCCGCGGCGGGCTGATCCTCTGCGGTCCGCGCGGCACCGCGCGGCGCGTCACCTCGTGTTCGAGTCGACGAGGCCCTTCATCTCGTCGACCGACTGCTGTACGTCGTCGTAGACGACGTCCCGCAGCTGGACGTCGCTGCCGCCCGAGGCGAGCGCGAGGTAGATCGCGACCGCGGCCGCGACCGTGAGCGCGAGGAGGACGAAGGTCGCGAACGCGCGACGGCCGCGGCTCGGCACGCGCTGCTGCTCGAGCGCGGCGGCGCCCCCGGGGCCGGGGTAGGGCGTCGGCGGCCCCGGCGTCGGCTGGAGGCGCCGCGGGCCGCGGCCGGGCTCGGTCGCCGGGCCGGCGGCGATCCGCGTCGCCAGCGTCTCGTCGTCGGCGAGGATCGAGGTCCGGGCGGTCCGGTCGCGATCGTCGAACGTGTCGCCCGCGGCGCCCGCCGAGAGCGCCTCGCGCAGCTCGTCCGCGTTGCCGTACCGCCGGTCCGGGTCGATGTCGAGCGCGCGCGCGACCGCCTGCGCCACCCCGTGGGGGACCGACGGGTCGAGCTGGTCGAGCAGCGGGGGAAGCTCCTTCTGCTGCTTGAGCGCGAGCTCGGTGAGCGACTGCGCCTCGTACGGCAGCCGCCCGGCGACGAGCTGGTAGGTCACGACGCCGAGCGAGTAGATGTCCGACCGGGCGGTCGCCTCCTCGCCCGCCGCCTGCTCGGGCGCGAGGTAGGCGGCGGTGCCGAGCACCGAGCCGACCTGCGTGATCCGGGAGACGGTGTCGCTCGCCGCCTTGGCGATCCCGAAGTCCGCGAGCTTGACGACGCCGTCGTCGCTGCGCAGGAGGTTCCCCGGCTTGACGTCGCGGTGCACGACGCCGTGGCGGTGCGCGTGCTCGAGCCCGCGGCACGCCTGATTGACGATGAAGAGCGCGTCCTCGAGGCGCAGCCGGCCGTGGTCGCGCAGCAGCTCCGCGCCCGACCGGCCGCGGATGTACTCCATGACGATGTAGTGCTGGCTGCTGTCGTCGTCGAAGCCGAAGTCGAAGACCTGCACGATGTTCGGGTGCACGAGCTGGGCGGCGGCCAGCGCCTCGCGGCGGAAGCGCGAGACGAACTGCGGGTCGTCGGCGAGGTGCTCGGCCAGGAGCTTGACGGCGACCTCGCGCTCCAGCCGGCGGTCGAACGCGAGCTGGACCGTCGACATGCCGCCGAAGCCCAGGCGCTCGCCCAGCTCGTAGCGGCCGGCGATGACGCGGTCGGCCGCCATCACTCCTTCTCGCCCTTCTTCGATTGGCCCGGCGGGACGAACGACTCGGGCGCCTGCGAGCCGCCGGAGTCGCCGGGGTCGACCGGGGGCTCCTCGGTCGTGGGCGGGGGCACCTCGGTGGTCGGCGGCGGCTCCTCGGTGGTCGGCGGGGGCGCCGTCTCGGTCTCCGGCGGAGTCGTCGTCGTCTCGGGCTGCGTCTCGGTCGTCTCCGTCGTCTCGGGCCTCTGCTCGCGGCACTCCCCCGGGGCGATCTCCTCGAGGTTGTCCGCGCCCTCGCGCAGCCGCGCGCGCAGCTCGCGGTCGGTCGTCGCCGGCAGCCGGTCGATGGCCTCGTTCAGCCGCTGGAAGGCGGGGTCGAGCTTCGTGCACTCGCCGCGCTCGACCCGTTCGGCGATCGTGTCGAGCTCGGTCCGGATCGCCTCCGCGCGGGAGGGCGCGAGGAGCTTGCGGTCGTCGCCCTCGTCGCCGCACGCGACCGCGAACGCGGCCAGGAGGCCGAGCACGAGCGCGAGCAGGAGGGGCGGGAGGCGCGGCACGCTCATTGACCGTACCCAAGGCGCTCGGCAAGCGAATCCGGAAGCCCGGCGGCGCGTATGGCCGCCGCCGCGCCGGCGATGTCGTACTCGGTCCGGCGCCACTCCGCGCGGCGCTCGGTCGTGTCGAGCATGAGCCACGCGGCGCGCGCGTCGCCGTCGCGGGGCTGGCCGACGGATCCGGGGTTGATCAGCCACTCGCCCTCGGCGAGGTCGGCGTGGTCGCCCCCGCGCGCGGGGGAGACCACGGTCTCCTCGCCCGCGCCGGGGCGGCCGAACGCCAGGGCGATGTGGGAGTGGCCGATGAGCGAGACCCGTTGGCTCGCGGCGTCGAGGCAGCGCTCCGCGAGCGGCACAGTGAGCACGTACTCCCAGACCGGGTCGCGCGGGCTCGCGTGGTAGAGGCCGATGCCGCTGTCCTCGCCCGCGGGCTCGAGACCCTTCAGGAAGACGAGGTTCTCCTTCTCGATGACCTTCCTCGTCCAGCGGGCGCTGATCGCGGCGCCGCGCGAGAACTCCTCGATCCCGAGCGCGCCGGTGACGGCCAGGTCGTGGTTCCCCGCCAGGCACACGGCCGCGCGGGCGCGCGCGAGCTCGACGCACTCGTTCGGCTCGCCGCCGTAGCCGACGAGGTCGCCGAGGCACCAGATCTCGTCCGCGCCCGCGGACGCGACCTCGTCGAGGACCGCCTGGAAGGCATGTCGGTTGCCGTGGATGTCGGAGATGACCGCGACGCGCAAAGGGCGCCGAGGGTAGCTAGCGCGAGAAGCGAGGAGCCGAGTCGTCGTCGCGCTCGAGCAGCCCCCAGGCGTACAGCCACAGCGCGTCGCGCGCCTCCGGCTCGACGGGCGCGTGCTCGATCACCCGGACCTCCACCTCGTGGAGGTCCGCTCCCTCGCCGACGGCCATGTCGACCTGTTCGCGCAGCAGCGTCATTCCCGCCATCGAGCGCGCATTCTGCGCAGATCGGTTGCCGGCCCGCAACGGCAGTTTTCAGGTTCTTCACCAAAGAGCGGGATAAGCGCCCGCTTCGCGGGGCGAACCTGTGCTAGGCGAGCGGGTCGCTGCTGCTGCTGCTCCCGCCGTGGCCGTGGCGGTCGCCCGTCTCGGGCAGGTTCTTGATCCCCTCGCGGGTGCGCCACTTGGCGTAGTTGTCCTGCATCGCGTCGATCAGCTCGCTCATGAAGCGGGGCGAGACGTTGACGCGGCTGACGACCACGCCCGGCACCTCGTCATCCTCGACCTCGTGGTCGACCCGCGCGAAGGTGATCGTGAACTCGTAGTCCGAGTGGCTCACGTTCGCGAAGTTCGAGTAGACGCCGGCCATGATGTCCGGCGAGAAGTGGATGTTGATGTGGCGCCCGCCCTGGGCGTCGGGATCTCCGGCCATGGGAAGAGGTTCGCAGAATCGTGAAGGTCACGATCCTCGCCGTGGGGAGGCTGCGGCCGCCGTACGTCGACGACGGCGAGCACTACCTGAAGATGCTCGGGCGCTACGCGAACGTCGAGGTCGTCGAGGTGCGGGAGGAGGACGACGTCGCGCGGCGCGTGCCGGAGCGGGCGTTCGTCGTCCTGCTGGACGCGGGCGGGCGGCAGATGAGCTCCGAGGACTTCGCCGCGTGGCTCGAGGAGCGCCGGCAGTCGGGGCGGCCGCTGTGCTTCGTCATCGGCGGCGCCTTCGGGATCGCGCTGCCCGGTGCGGACCTCACGCTGTCGTTCGGGCAGATGACGCTGCCGCACCAGCTCGCGCGCGTCGTGCTCGTCGAGCAGCTCTACCGCGGGCACCGCATCCTCGCGGGCGAGCCGTACCACTACTGAGCGGGTAGCCCTCTCGTATGCCTGCGAAGAAGGAAGACCTCCCGAGCACGCTGCAGCGCTCGCCGGCGAAGGTCCAGCGCACCTTCGCCAAGACGCTCGACAGCGCCGAGGACACCTACGACGGCAACGAGGAGCGCGCCGCCCGCACGGCGTGGTCCGCCGTCAAGCAGGTCGCCGAGAAGAAGGGCGACCACTGGGAGCTGAAGGACGAGACCGGGCCGTCGGACGAGGGCTTCTCCGACGCGGCCGGCGGCGTCGACAAGACGAAGACGAAGGACGAGCTTCTCGAAGACGCCCGCGAGGCGGGCATCGAGGGCCGCTCGAAGATGGACAAGGACGAGCTCGTCGAGGCGCTCGACCGGCACAATCGGCGCGAGACAGATCGCGCGAGGGGGTAGGGGAGCGACATGGACGAGACCAAGGGAACCGACTCCGCCCCGTCCGAGGCGCCCATCAGCCCGTCGCCCGACGAGGCGGGGCACGAGGACGTCAGCGGCGGCGAGACCACCCCCCAGAGCGGCGCCCCGGAGGCGGCCGAGGAGGAGACGGAATGACCGACGAGACCGAGAGCCGTGACGTCGAGAGCGACGAGGCGAACGTCGACGCGGGCGGCCGTGCCCACACGTCGTCGACCGAGGGCCATCCGGCGGGCGACGGCGCGCGCAGCGACCGCGACGTCGGCGGCCCCGTGGCCGAGGAGGACGCGGACGAGGCCACCGGCGGCGTCCACGGCACCCGCGACACCCCGCTCGACCCACACGAGTAGCCGCTAGACGTTGTAGAGGGTGTCGAGGCCGAGCTTCTCGAGGAGTCGCTGGGCCTCGATGTTCAGCTGGGCGAGCTCGCCCGTGAAGATCAGCACGCCCATGACGACGAGCGTGATCCCGGAGAGCACGGTGATGATCGTGTAGTGGTCGCGCAGCCAGCGGAAGACCCTGGTCGCCCGCTGGAACGCGACGGCGCTCGCGAGGAACGGGATCGCGAGGCCGGCCGAGTAGATCGCCAGCAGGATGCCGCCCTCGCCGACGGTGTCCTTCGTCGCGGCGGCGCCGAGGATCGCCGTGAGGGTCGGGCCGATGCACGGGGTCCAGCCGACGGCGAAGGCGGCGCCGGCGACCAGCGGACCGCCCGCGCCCGCGCGCGCCATGAGCGAGTGGGGGTGCCACTCCTGGTTGAGGCGCGTGACGAACGGCGTGAGCACGAAGAACACGCCCATGACGACGATCAGAGCGCCGGCGACCTGCTCGAGCGTGCGGAGGTTCTCCCTGAGCGTCTGGCCGAGCCCGGTGGCGGCCATGCCCAGCGCGACGAACACCGCCGCGAACGCCAGGCAGAAGACCACCGCGGGGAGCAGGATCGCCGAGGTCTTCCGGTCGCCCTCCTGCATGTCGACGATCGAGACGCCCGACACCGCGCTCAGATAGCCGGGCACGAGCGGCAGGACGCACGGCGAGATGAACGAGACGAAGCCGGCGGCGAACGCGGCGAAGACCGTGGTGTCGACGCCGGCGCCCATCGGCTACTCGTACTTCGCGAGGTCCTCGTCGAGGCGCTTCAGCTCGGCGTCGGAGGCGGGCGGGCCGCCGCTCGTCAGCGGCGCGGGGGCGCGGCGCCGCCACCGGGGGAGCACGATGGCGGCGGCCGCGAGCATCGCGAGCACGAGCGCGATCGGGACGAGGTAGGCGGCGACGTTCACGCCGTCGTTCTCCGGCAGCGCGAGGACGTCCTCGCCGTACTGCGCGACGAGCTGGTCCTTGACCTCGTCCTTCGTGAGGCCCTGGTCGACGAGCCGGCGGATCAGCGCGCGCTGCCGCGACGCCTGGGGCGACTCGGCGATGTTCAGCGGGACGTTGCAGGTCACGCACATCACCTCGTCCTCCACGTCGGGGAGCGAGGTGCGCGGCTCGGCAGCGAGTGCCGCGGGCGCGGGCGCCGCGAGCGCGAGCGCCGCAGCGAGAGCGGCCCGCCTCACGCGCCCACCAGCCTCAGCGCGCGGTCGACGAACTCCCGCGACACCTGCCCGCGCGAGACCGCGAGCACGCGGCCGTCCGGGCTGATCGCGAACGACTCGGGGACCCCGCTCGTCTGGAAGTCCTCCGCCAGCTCCCCCTCGACGTCGCGCAGGCTCGGGAACGAGATCCCGTACTTGCGCATGAACGCCCTCGAGTCGTCGGTGGCGTCGGAGACGGTCACGCCGAGCACCGTGCCGCCCTTCGCCTTCAGCCGCGCGTGCGCGCGCTCCATCAGCGGCGCCTCGTCCTTGCACGGGTCGCACCACGACGCCCAGAAGTTCACGATGACCGGCTTGCCGCGCCAGTCGGCGATCGACCCGTCCCCGCCGGCGAGCAGGGGCAGCGACCGATCGGGGGCCGGAGGCCGCTCGCCGCGCTTCACCGCGTCGTCCAGCGTCGTCGACTCACCGACGCCGATCACGCCGTAGACCAGCAGCGCGACGAGCGCGAGAGAGGCCACGACGACCATGGGAACGTACGTCCGCCGCACGCCACTCAGCCTAGTGAGCGGCTCCCCGCCCGCCGCTATGATGACCGCGCTCCGATGCGGGATTAGTTCATCGGTAGAACGCGAGCTTCCCAAGCTCGAGAGACGGGTTCGATTCCCGTATCCCGCTCTGGCGGAACCCCGGGCCTCTACCGGGGTTTCGTCGTCTTAGGCCGCGCCCGCGATGTTCGAGAGGCTCCGCACTGATCTCAGGTTGCCGAGCAATCTTGCGCATGCATTCTGCATGTTCAGGGAAGCTTCCGCACATGACGCCACGCATCCCCCTCCACGCGGCGGCCATGGACGAGCTTCAGCCCATCGTCGACGCGCTGCGGTCGAGCGTGACGGTCGACGACGCGACGTGGAGCGTCTTCGTCGACGCTCTGGCGGACTCGCTTCTGCTCGGCGCGCAGGTGGGCGCGCACGCGGTCCTGGCGCATGCGGAGGAGGAGGACGGGATCGGGCTCGACGTCGAGCTGGACCTGCTTCCGGCGCCCGGAAGCGATCTTCTTTGACCGCCTAGTACATCCGTCGAGTTATGGGCCCCTCGACGGCCCCGGAGGAGGAGGATCGGCGTGCCCTGCCTGCCAGGGCGACCGCTGGCCGGGGCGGCTCCGCCGCCCCGGCTCATGCGCGAAGCGCTCGCTCGACCGACGCGACCTTGTCGTCGAGCGACTGCTCCTTGTCGCGCCGCTCGTCGAGCTTCAGCACGGTGTAGACGCGCGGGACACCGAGCTCGAACGGCACCGCGTGCAGCTCTCCCACGACCGCGAGGATGTCCTCGGTGCTGCCCTCCAGCGACGTGCCCATCGCGTGCATCCGGTACCCGACCCGCGACTGCGCGGCGAGCCGGCGCTGGATCTCGGCGATGTAGGCGGAGGCGCTCGCGTCCGGGCGGCCGAGCGCGATCACGGTGAGGTCCGCCGTCGCCACGGGCGCTAGATCCCGCCGCCCTCGGCGAACAGGAAGAACCAGGCGCCGAAGACGAGCAGCGCGACGCTCACCGACCACGCCATGACGATGCCCAGGACGCCCGTCTGACGCTTGACCTCGCGCTCCGCGCGCATGGACCGCAGCCAGATCGTCTGCTCCCTTTTCTGAGGCAGCGTGCCGGTTATCCCCATGTGGAGGTGGTTGAGGAAGCCGAGCCCCTTGCCCACGATCGCCATCGACACGACGATCCCGACCAGGACGAGCAGGTAGAGCCCGATGGACGGCTGCGACGAGTCCGCGATGCGGGACGCCAGCCACAGCCAGAAGACCGGAACCCCGATCCACATCAGGATGCTCCCGACGGCCATGACCAGCACGAGGAGCGCGGCGACCGTGCCTCGGGCGGCCGTGCTCATGGCCGTGGAGTGTAGGCGCTACCAGGCCTGATCCGCGCCACAGCGCGGGCAGCCGACCGACGTCGAGACGCCGGCCGAGAAGGAGTGGCCGCAGGGGCACGCGTAGTGCGCGTTGTCCTGCGTGCCGGTCGACGAACGCACGGCGTCGACCTGCGGCGCCTGGCGCGCGTAGCGCGGGTCGCGGTGCAGCCGGCGCTCCGCGCGGCGCTGCATCTGTCGCTGTCGTGTCCGTGTGTCCATCATTCCTCCCAACGGCCGTCGTGGCCGGAGGTTTCGCTTATGAGGATCGGCGCGGCGCCGCCAGGGCTTGAGCGCATGGGTTGTCATACTGCGTCGAGGCCATGGACCCTGCTCGGAAGCGCACCGTCCGTCTGATCGTCGCCCTCTCCGCCGCGCTGCTGCTCGCGGTGGCGCTCGCGTACACGAGCTTCAGCGCCTCCTCGGAGGCCACGACGCCCCGGAAGTTGGCGTCCAGCGCCAAGGCCGGCGAGAGCTACCAGCTGACGGGCCGCGTGCAGAAGGGCACGTACGAGCGCGACGGCAGCGTCCACGAGTTCCGCGTGGCGGAGCGCAGCGGCGGGACGGAGTCCGTGCCGGTGCGCTACGTCGGCAGCGTCCCGGACCCGTTCCGCGAGGGCCGCGAGGTCATCGTCACCGTCCGCAAGGGCGAGGACGGCACGTTCGTGGGCGAGAAGGACTCGCTCATCACGAAGTGCCCGTCGAAGTTCACCAAGTCGGAAACCTGACCGCTCGCTGATGCCGACGCTCGGCCGGGCCTTCATCCTCCTGGCGCTCGCCGTCGCGCTCTACGGCATCGTCGTCGCGCTGCTCGGCGCGCGCCGCGACCGCCGCGACCTCGTCGACTCCGGCCGCCGGTCGGTCTACGCGCTCGCCGCGCTGACGACGGGCGCGTTCATCCTCCTCGAGGCCGCGTTCCTGCGCGACGACTTCACGCGGGACGTCGTCGCCAGCCACTCCTCCACGACGACGCCGCTCTTCTACAAGATCACCGCGGTCTGGTCCTCGCAGGAGGGGTCGCTGCTGCTGTGGGTCTGGCTGCTGTCGCTGTGGTCGAGCCTGGTGCTCTTCCTGACGCGAAAGCGCCTGCGCGACGTCGTGCCCTACGCGACCGCGGTCCTCCTCGGGTTCGGCGCCTCTTCTGCGCACTGCTGGCGTTCCTCGAGTCGCCGTTCACCGTGCTCGCCGTCGCGCCGCCCGAGGGCGCCGGGCTGAACCCGCTGCTTCGCCACCCGAGCATGATGATCCACCCTCCGATGCTCTACTCGGGGTACACGCTGTTCGCGATCCCGTTCGCGTTCGCGGTCGGCGCGCTCATCCGCCGCCGCATCGACGCGAGCTGGATCGTCTCGACGCGGCGCTTCGCGCTGGCGGCGTGGCTGCTGCTCGGCACCGGGATCCTGCTCGGCGCCCGCTGGTCGTACGCCGAGCTCGGCTGGGGCGGGTACTGGGCGTGGGACCCGGTCGAGAACGCGTCGCTGCTCCCGTGGCTGACCGGCACCGCGTTCATCCACTCGCTCATGCTCCAGGAGAAGCGGGGGATGCTGAAGGTCTGGAACGCGTCGCTCGTCCTCGCGACCGGGACGCTGTGCATCCTCGGCACCTTCCTGGTCCGTTCCGGGATCCTGGACTCCATCCACGCGTTCGGCGCGTCCACGCTCGGGATCCCGTTCGTGGCGCTGATCGGGGTGATGATCGCCGGCTGCGTGGCCCTGGTCATCTCGCGCCGCGACGCGCTGCGCTCCGAGCACCGGCTCGACTCACTGCTGTCCCGCGAGGCCGTCTTCATCGGGAACAACATCGTGCTCGTCGGCCTGGCGTTCGTCGTCTTCTGGGGGACGTTCTTCCCACTCATCGCCGAGGCCCTGACGGGCGACCGCAAGAACGTCGGGCCGCCGTGGTTCGACCGCTACACCGTGCCGCTCGCGCTCGTGCTCGTGCTGCTGAGCGGGATCGGGCCGGTGATCGCGTGGCGGCGGGCGACGTGGCGCAACGCGCGGCGCGCGTTCGCGGTGCCGGTGGGGTCTGCGGTCGTGACCGTGATCGCGTGCGTCGCGTTCGGGCTCGTGGACCGGATCGCGGCGACGATCATGTTCGCGGTCGCCGCCTTCGTGTTCGGGACCGTCGCGCAGGAGTTCTGGCGCGGGACCGGCGCGCGCCGCGCGATGAGCGGCGAGTCCGCGCCGGTGGCGGTCGTGTCGCTCGTGCGGCGCAACCGGCGCCGGTACGGCGGCTACCTCGTGCACCTCGGGATCGCGGTGCTGTTCGTCGGGGTCGCGGCCTCGACCGCGTTCCAGGACGAGCGGGACGTGCGGCTGTCGCCGGGGCAGACCGCGCGGATCGGCGACTACGACGTCAAGTACGTGCGGGCGACCGGCGACCTCGACTTCGACAGCGCGGGGCGGCTCGAGAAGATCGACCTCGGCGCCGTCCTCGACGTGCGGCGGGACGGCGAGCAGGTGGCGGTGCTCGCCCCCGAGCGCGGGCTGTACCCGTCGCGGGACGTGAAGGGGCTCGGGCCGCTCGGCCGGTTCTTCGAGGGCGAGGCCACGAGCGAGATCGGCCTGAAGGCGGGCGCGTGGCGCGACGTCTGGACCGCCGTGCAGCCGGACACGCAGGCGCTGCGGCCGATCATCGACAAGGGCGACAAGGCGTTCGTCTCCGACCTGCCGAAGATGACGCCGCAGGAGGCGCGCAGCGCGCTGACCCTCGCCGTCACGGGGCTCGTGCAGCGCTACGCGCGGCAGCCGCCGCCGGCGACGTTCCGCCTCATCACCTCACCGCTCGTCGCGTGGATCTGGATCGGTGCGCTCATCACGTTCGGCGGCGGGCTGATCGCGCTGTGGCCGGCGCCCGACGCCGCGCGCCGCCGGGCGAATGCGCGGGCCGCGGCGCGCGTGGCGCAGGACCTCGGTCGGGCGTAGGCCCTGGACGCGCTGGTCTTCCTCGGGATCCTCGTCGCGCTCGCGCTCGTCGTG